>CANRWP010000054.1 GCA_947643595.1 uncultured bacterium
TATTGAATTTTCAAGGTGCATAGCTAAAATCTATGTGCGAAGTTTGAGTAATTTATTTGTATAAGTCCAAACTTTTATTTTCCTGTTTTCAATCCCCAATATAAAAACATTTTAAATAATCGCTGAACTCCTTCAATTCTCTTTTCTTCTCCTCCGGAAGGCTGTTGAATTCAATATTTTGAATCGCCCCTTCCAGCGCATACAAATGCACCAGGCAGACATTGGGATACGCTTCCTTCAGCTTGAAAAACGCCTGCTTTGAGCCGAGCTCCATCAGTTTTTCGGGCGAATCGATTCCCACCGCCGTCAGTTTTTTTGCCATCTCACCACCGATATTCGCCATAGAAGTCAATTCCGCCATACTGTCTCCCAACCTTTTCCGCTTTTTATATCTGCTTTCTATCCCATGCGGTCTGCAATGTTCTTATCATATACAGATCACCTCGGAAACCTCGCTGCGCTTCGCCACATACAGCGGAAAATCCCCGCCTCCGTATGGCAGTTCCGACATCGTCACCTCCGCCCGCACCGTCTCGTAGGCGAGTTCCGGCAGATTGTTCTCCTTGCTCAGGTGGGAGAGCACGATCGCTTTCAGGTTGTCATGCAAAATCCTGCACAACAGTTTCCCGGAAGCCTCGTTCGAGAGATGTCCTCTCTCCCCCATGATCCGCCGCTTTAACGGATAGGGATAGGGTCCCACCTCCAGCATATTGACATCGTGATTTGCCTCCAGAAACAAAATATCCATCTCCTTCAGATTCTCCACGATATAGTCATTGTAAACGCCGAGGTCTGTCACCACGGCGCCCTTCTGTTTTCCATGACTGATCTTATATCCCACCGGCTCCGCCGCGTCATGGCTGATACGTATCGGTGTGATAACCATATCTTTCACAGAATATTTCCGGTCGGGGAGAACCACCCGAAACAGCGCCTCGTCCAAATCGCCGATACGACCATCAGCCAAAATCCCTCTCTTTGTTCCCTCCGTACAATAAATCGGAATCTGATATTTTCTGGATAGCACTCCCAGTCCCTGTATATGGTCCGCATGTTCATGGGTGATAAAGATCCCGTCGATATCCCGCATGGACAGATCCAGTTCCACAAGTCCTTTCTCCGTTCTTTTTCCGCTGATCCCCGTATCGATCAGAAGATGGGTACTCTCGGAACCCGCATAAATACAATTGCCGCTGCTACCGCTGGCAATACTGCACATTCTCATTCGTATTCCTCACGCCGTCCTTTTTTCTGTCATTTACTACTCCCAGTGTATATCTATTACGTCGCCGTCTTTTAACGGCTGCAGATGTCCTGCCGACACACCGTTGACCATCGTGATAAGATTTCCCTTCGCGGTGGATAAATCAAAATCAATAAAATTAAAAACATCCACAAACACATACTCCGCCTTGCCGGTCAATACTACCTGATAGTCATTGACCATCACAGTCATCGGAATGGAAACTGTCTTTTTTTCAGGCTCCACCGTCGTTACGACCTCCTCCTCCCAGTCCTCTGCATCTTCTTCCGTCTCGTCGGTATCGTATTCCTCTGAAACACCGGCCTTCTCCAAAATATCCTGATGGTGCTTTGCCTCCTCTCTGGCCCGCAGCTTCTCCGCTTCCGACGCCTCCAACTCCGCTTTATCCACAAAACTCACCAGATAATTTTCATAGACCTTCGTCTCCCTGTCCGCCAGCTTATGGTTCACCAGAATCACTTTATCCTCCGGCAGCAGAATATCCATGAACTCCAGAAGCTGCGCCACCGTACAGTAATCCAGCACTTCGATGTCATCCCCCTGCTGGATCTTATAGGAGGGGAGCTGATAGGTTCCGTTCACGCGGGCGTACTTTGTCACATCGATCCGCTTCTCCTGAACCTGGACAGAGATGATATCCCGAAACTCCGGCAGAGAACTGATCGTCATACTGCCCGGCGCCCCTTCCGTAGATTCCTTCACCCGGATTACATCGTTCTCATGGATCGGCGCATAGATATTGGCTTCCCGTCCGCCGATTTTGATGACGGCCGCCTCCCCGAGCTGCCCCTTTACGCTCCGCGCCTTTCTGTTGACCGTAAAACGCAGTTCTTTCCCCCGGCGCGGAAACAGCAGCTCATTGGAAAAATCCGCCTGCATCGCCGCATCCACCACCGAGAGCTTATCGTTGTCGTACAGCTTGATCCTCTTTTCATTGAAAGTCACCACAATAAAATTGTTGTTCTGTTCATAATAATTCAGACAGATGCCCAGAGGCGTCACCAGTGTGGAATCCTTCTTGACATCCTCCGAAAAAATGATATTTCCCATCACTTCCTCGCCGCGAAGAGCGGAACGCTGATGTCCGATCCCGATCTTCTCCGCCAGCTTATCCGTGTAGCCCGGGATCTTTCCGCCGCCGCCCACCACGAAGACCGCGCTGACCGGCTTGTCCCCGTTCAGCTCCAATATTTTATCGGCCGCTTCCTCCGCCAGCCTTGTGATCGCCGGATCCAACACTTTTAACAGATCGGCGCTCTTCATCGTCTGAGGCAGTCCGATAATATCCTGATAAGTTACCTCATCCCCCTCGCCGAGCTGTCTCTTGATCGCTTCCGCGCCGGCGAAATCCACCAGACATTCCTTTGCGATGATCTCTGTCAGGGAGTCCCCGGCCAGAGGGATCATGCCGTAGGCGACAATGCTGCCGTCCTCCGTTATACAGATATCGGAGGTTCCCGCCCCCACATCGACCAGCGCCAGATTTAACATCCGGTAATTTTTCGGGATCGCGACCTGGATCGCCGCGATCGGCTCCAATGTCAGGCTTGCCACCCTGAGTCCCGCGATCTCCACCGCCTTATACAGTCCGTCTATCACATCCTCCGGCAGAAAAGTGGCGATCAGGTCGGCGCCGATGCTGGACGCCTTATGCCCCTCCGGATTACCGATCGGGTATTTATTCATATAGTAGCGGATAACGGAATTTCCCACACAGTAAAAGGACATGGCGGTGTCCTCCTCCGATGTAAATTCCTCATAGGCTTTTTCGATCGCCATGGAGCGCAGATTGTAGATATCTTCCACGGTGACCTCCCTGCTCTCGCCGAACTCCAGCACACTATGTACCGTCACCGTCCGCAGCACACGCCCCGCGGCCGCAATGCAGACCTCATTCAACTCCATGCCGACCGCTTTTTCCAATTCCTCCCTGACCTCGGTAATGGTTTCCCCTACCAGACCGATATCATGGATCTGTCCGTCCAGCATGGACCTCGTCTCATGCTCTCTGATCCGCTGGGCGAGACAGTAAAACTCATCGCCCTTTTTATATCCCACCGTCCCCACGATGCTTCTCGTGCCTATATCCAGCCCGAAGACTGTTTTCCCCGATATCTTCTTCACTTTTGCCACTGATAAGCCTCCAATACCTGATCGATCTGTCTGATGCTCTCCGGGAGGGATGCGCTGTTGTCGATCATCACCTGGCAGCGCTCCCGAAATACACTTTCCGAAAGCTGCTTTCCCATAATAGCGGTTATCTTCTCCTCGCTGTAGCCCCTCGAACGCCCAAGGCGCTCCCGCCGCACGCTCTCCCTCGCATAAATATACCACATCTCATCACATATTTTATCGAATCCGTTCTCAATTAGCAATGCCGCTTCCACAAAAAACAGAGAAATTTCTCCCTTTTTTTTCGCAAGTTCCATACGGTGCAGGATCTCCGCCGTGACTGCCGGATGAACAAGCCCGTTTACCTTCTCCAGAAGATGACGGTCTTTAAAAATTTTATCCGCCATAACCGCCTTACGGATGCATCCGTCCCCTCCCACAATATCCTTCCCCAGCAGTTCAATCAAAGGCGCATAACAAGGTTTTCCCGGCTCCTGCAATTCCTTCGCCAGATCATCCGCCAGAACGATCTCACAGGGATAGTGTTCTCTGATGTAAGACAACAGTTCCGTTTTCCCGCTGCCCACCCCGCCGGTGATGCCGATCGTCTTCATACGATATCCTCCAGTGTAAACCGAATCACTTTTGCCAGCTCCTCCGGCGCAATCTCGATCTGATACCCGATCTTACCGCCGCTGACCATGATCGTCCGATGGCTTTCCGCACTTTTATCCACAAATGTCCTGAAAAACTTTTTCATTCCGACGGGAGAACAGCCGCCGTGAATATAGCCAGTCAGCTCCAGAAGTTCCTTTGACTTTATCATACTGATATTTTTTTCACCTGCTGCCGCTGCCGCTTTCTTCAGATCCAACTCCCGGTTCACCGGCACCACAAACACATAGTGCTCCCCGGACTTCCCAACCGTAACGAGCGTTTTGAAAACCCTTTCCGGATCTTCCCCCAGCACCTGTGCCACCTCCATACCGCTGACCACTCCCGAATCCACATAATTGTGAACCGTAAAGGGTATCTTTTTCTGTTCTAAAAGCCGGATGGCGTTTGTCTTTATCTCTGATTTTTTCATATTTGATCCAAATTCCTCTTTCCGCTCACCTGCTCCACCGTAAGTTTAAAGACCGCTGTCTTTTTTACTGCCTCCTCAGGAAATGAACCGGAAAATGAAAATTCACCCTGATGATACTGTTCCATCAACACAGCCAAAGCCTCCGATTTTTCCTCCTCCGGCACGATCTCTATCCGCCCACTGCCGACAACGCTCTCATATTTCATCGTGCAGCTGCATCCATCCGCGCCTGTGACAAGCCTGTGCGAACAGTCCATCTCAAATCCGACCCTGTTGTCCTGCTTTATCAGCTCATATTTCTTTCCCTCTCCGGCTCCGTGAAAATACAGGACGATCTGCTCCCCTTCCGCTTTCATGCCGAAATTCAGAGGAATTATGTACGGATAACCGTTATCATTCCATGCGACCCTGCACACATCACATTTTTTTATCACATCGACTATCTCTGCAAAATTATTGATCTCTCTGTCGCTTCTTCTCATTGTACAGTTCCTTCCACTCCATATAAAATCACTTTTTTCCTCTATAAAGATCAAAATTTCTTTTTTCTCTGCTCCGTATTTTTATCCGCTTATAAATATGAGCCACAGCTAACACCACCAACGGCCAGTCAAGAAATATTCCCATACCTATCGCATCAAGCCATCTGTTTTTATAAAGACGCTCCTTAATTTGGTGCTCTAATGCCACATAATCTTCATATTTCAAATAATCGACATTTTCGTCGGAAATCTCTGCGATTCTGACATCGCCGTTCATTCTTCCCTGATACCCTTTATGTTCATCAAGTAAAATTGTAATATTCCTGCCGACTGCCTGTTTCTCAAACAATTTCTTTCGGAAAATACTGAGTGTATGTACGCTATACTTTTCACCATTATCCAGTTCTATCCGAAAAAAATGTATTGTTGATTTAGCGCCATACCTTTTTATTTCTTTACAATCGACGACTTCTCCCTCCACCACTGTAAGCTCTTCTTTCGGAGTAATTTCCCCTTCCGCCAGATAAATGGCATTATCATACATATCCTTTCCAAAACCTATCCCCAGCAGAAGTTCAATGACAACAAAAATATAAAGCGGCAGTTTTTTCCTTCTCGTCCTGATCCTGTCATATCTCCCCAGGCGAGCAGTTCTTCGCATCATCTTTCCTCTCCCTCCGCACAATAACTGCCTCAGCGCTTCCCCGCCGAAAAAACAGCCGCCTCCTTCACCCATCCCATCAGCTCCTCGTCGATCTCCGCTTCCTCCGAAATAAGGACATGATGTGTAAAGCGATTCGGATATGGCTCCGATGCCGCGTCGATGCGTGGCGATATGACCTGATGATCAAGCCCGAATGTCACAACGATATAGACCTCCGGTCTCTCCTTTTTCTTCCGCACGGGCAATAAGGAGACAAAGGCAAAGTTATGTTTGTTGGAAAAGGATATCTGCGTCTTCTGCACCTTGATGTTTACGCTGCCGATCTCCGAGAGGACTTTCTGCTCAAAAGCTTCATACAGCGGCAGCGCCTCCGGCATTTTATCAAAAAACAAAAGTGTATCCTGATTCATATCCTCTCCCCGTCCTTCGTAAACCTCCTTCTCAGCGCGGCCTCAGTCGGGATAATGGAAAACATCAAAAACATCGTCTGCACCGTACACAAAATTCCACCCACCGTCCCGATCCTGTCCTCGCTGCTGTGCATATTCGGAATCTGCACCAACACGGACAGCGCAAGCATCACCCAGCCGATCCTCCACCACAATTTTCCGCAATATTCATGCGCAAACTGCCAGGTGTCCATATTTTTCATGGAGCGCTTTGTACGATACCCTATCGCCATATTAACCTTTTTGGGGCAATGTTTCCACATACTCCACCCGGCAATGATCATGATCGCCGGTACCAACAGATCACACCCCAACATAAACCACCAGAACCACATACTATATTCTCCCATTCAATGCGCGTCATACCAGTTATCCCCGGTGCTTAAATCGATCTCCAGTTCCACCGCTAACTTCGCTGCCTGCCGCATCTCTGTCTCCAGAATCTCACGTACCTGCTCCACTTCCTCCGCCGCGGTCTCCACCAGCAGCTCATCGTGCACCTGTAAGATCAGTCTGGAGCGGAAGCCCTCTTTTCTCAGCCGTTCATCCACCCGGATCATGGCGATCTTGATGATATCCGCCGCCGTCCCCTGGATCGGCGCGTTCATCGCCACACGCTCCCCGAAAGAGCGCTGCATGAAATTATTGGAGGAAAGCTCCGGCACAGGACGCCGCCTGCCCAACATCGTGACCGAATACCCATTTTCTTTCGCGCTGTACACACAGTCATCCAGAAAGGCTTTGATCCCCGGGTAAGTCTCAAAATATTTATCGATATACTCCGCCGCTTCCTTCTTGGAAATGCTCAGATCCTGACTCAACCCGAAGGAGCTGATGCCGTAGACGATGCCGAAATTCACAGCCTTCGCATTCCGCCTCTGCAGCGGCGTCACTTCATCCTGCGGGACATGAAATACCTTGGACGCCGTGATACGGTGGATATCCGCATCCTGCCGGTACGCCTCGATCAGCTGCTCATCCCCGGACATGGAGGCGAGCACCCGAAGCTCGATCTGGGAGTAGTCCGCATCCATCAGCACAAACCCATCCTTCGGCACAAAGACCTTCCGGATCCGCCGCCCTAACTCCATCCGCATCGGAATATTCTGCAGGTTCGGCTCCGTGGAGCTGATCCGCCCGGTGGCGGTGATCGTCTGGTTGAATGTGGTGTGGATCCTGTCGTCCTCCCCGATGTAGGCCGCCAGCCCGTCCGCGTAGGTGGATTTCAACTTTGTGAGCGTCCTGTACTCCAGTATCTCGCCGATGATCGGATGCTCCGGCGCCAGCTTCTCCAGCACATCCGCCGCCGTGGAATAACCGGTCTTCGTCTTCTTGCCGCCGGGAAGCTTCATCGTCCCGAAGAGAACCTCCCCGAGCTGCTTCGGAGAGTTGATATTGAACTCGCACCCCGCCTTCTCCCAGACGGATTTTTCCAGCTCCGCGATCCTGCCGACCAGCGCATCCCCGTACTCTTTTAACTCCTGTGGCTTTACCAGAACTCCCTCCTGCTCCATGTGGAACAACACTTTGGAGAGAGGCATCTCTATCTCCCGGAACAGCTCAAACTGCTCCGTCTTTTTCAATTTTTCTTCCAGAACAGGTTTACTCCTCAAAAGAACATCCGCACACCTGCAAAGATACTGCACAAAGTCGTCCCGCTGTTCTCTCATCGCCTCCGCGGCACTCTTTTTCCCGAATAGCTGACTGTATGACGAAATTCCGAGACCTAAATACTCCTGTGCAACGTCCTCCACCTGATAATCACTTTTCAGCGGATTCAACAGATAAGAAGCGATCAGCACATCAAAAAGATATTCTGTCTCCACCGCATCCCCCAGACAGGAATAATAATCTTTTATCTGAAATCCTGTGAGACAGACACCCTTTTTACAGAGACCGCGAAGTTTCTCCCACAGATCCCGGGAACGTATCCCGCTTTGTTTCTTCCCATCTTCACCCGAAAAAGAGAGAAATCCAACCGCCTCCCCAGGCACGGCGAGAGCTGCGCACAACAGCGGTTCTTCCTGTTCCTGTTTCTCCGCAAAGAGACTGAGCTGCTCATTCTCCTGAAGTACCTGTCTGTCAGCCGGATAGAACAGAATCGAAAACCGCTTTTCTTTTTCCGCTTTCCTCAAAAGCCCGTCCAGCTCTTTTTCCTGTCTCAGCTCCCGGCAGACGATCTCCGTATTCCCTTTTTCTCTGTCAAATCTCTCCAACAGATTTTTGAACGCCAGCTTCTGGAACAGTTCATACGCTTCGTCGGTGTAGAAGTCTCCGATCAGCGCATCCTCATAGGAAAACGGAAATTCACCCTCCGTGTTGATCGTGGCCAGTCTCAGACTCAGATCGGCCAGATCCCGATTTGCCGCAAGCGATTCCCGGATGCTCTTCTTTGAAATATTCTCCAGATTCGCGTATATATTTTCCAGAGATCCGTAAGTGACCATCAGATCTTTTGCCGTCTTTTCTCCCACTTTCGGCACGCCCGGAATGTTGTCCGACGCGTCCCCCATCAACGCCTTCAGCTCGATAAACTGCAACGGCGTCACCTGGTAGGCCGCTTCCACGTCCTTCGCGTAATAATCCTCCACTTCCGTCCGGCCGCCCTTCGTCTTTGGAATGCGGATCTTAATATGTTCGCTGGCGATCTGCAGAAGATCCCTGTCCCCGGAGATCAGAGAAACTTCCATCCCGTCCCTCTCAGCCCGCTTTGCCAGCGTTCCGAGAATATCATCCGCCTCCAGCCCCGGTTTTTCTATGATCAGAATGCCCATCGCCTGAAGCACCTGTTTGATCAGGGGCACCTGTTCCCGCAGTTCCTCCGGCATAGGTTTTCTTGTCCCTTTATAATCCGCGTATATCTCATGCCGAAAAGTAGGCGCGTGCACATCAAAGGCCACCGCCAGATAATCCGCATTTTCCTCCCCCAGCACTTTGAACAGGATCGTCAGAAAGCCATACACGCCCCCCGTATGCTGCCCCGCCGCATTGGTCAGATCCGGAAGTCCGTAAAAAGCTCTGTTCAAAATACTATGCCCATCTATCAAAACCAGTTTTTTCGCCATGACACTCCTCCCGCAGATTATCCTGCAAAGTTCAATACTACCAACAGCGCTAAAATCAAAGCTGCCGCTATCCCTATACACTCCAGAACAAAAAAACTCCGGCGCAGAAAGTGGTAGACGCGCACTTTTCTCTCCGCCTCATCCAGCGCTATATTCAACTCTTCCTGCAGATCAAAAGTATTTCCTGCCTCCAGGCTGTTTAATCCAACCTCCACCAAAAACTGTATGGAGAGTTCCTCCTTGCAGCTTTCGCACTCATCCATATGCTCCATAAACTGCTCCAGTTCCTTGTAGGAAAGTTCTCCGTCTATAAAGGCCGGAATCATCTTTGTCGCCCGCAGACACTGCAGTTCCTCTCTGTGTTTTTTCATCGTAAACTCCCATTTCGTACAAAAAGGCGAAAAGCCAGAATTGCTGTTTCGCCCTTAATATCAGGAAAATGCGAAAATGGATTCTCCTGCCCGTTCTAAATTTTCCTCAGTGTTCCTACCGCTCTCTCTTCGATCAAAAGTTCGCCGTGTTCCCGCAGGCGGGCATAGATATTCTCCGCCTCCACTATCACTTTCGCATAGTCGAATGCCACAGCCGTAAGCAGATTGAAATGATAATCGGAGATCCGATATCTGTCCACGATCAGATAATAATTTTCCTTTTCTTTATACAGATGACTTTTGATCGGCTGCTTCAGGCCGATCGCGTGGCAATAGGACATCACATCCCGGAGAGATGTAAAACAGTACATCCGATAAGGTTCCCTGATCTCCTCTCTCTCTGTCTTCGGATTTTCCTGCTTCTCCTCCACCGCAGGAGCCTGCGCCTCTTCACGCCTGCCCCCCAACATCCTCTCGATCTCCTGCGCGATCCGGCTCTCCGCCAGTTCTTTCAGGTACTTCAAAACCTGCTCCCGCACCTGCTTTTCATCACCGCTGCCAAAGGTCACACAGATACGCCGGTCGCTCAGCACTTCAAGCCGCATCGAAACGATGCCTTTATCATTCTGATACCCCAGTTCGTCCCTGGCCTCCGAGACTATGTACTGTAAAAACTCATCTGATCTGCCGGAATGGCTCAAAAACTCGTCCAGATTCAGCCCAAAACTTTCCATATCCTCTTCCGTCACAATACAGCGGATTGTATTTTCGTCAATTCTTTTATATTCCATAGCATCACTTTCTCTATATTGATCTTCGCCAAAATGCATCTACTATTTACTATTCACATTCTACATGATTTATGACTTTTTGTAAAGCGTTCCGAACGTACCAAAAAAAGGCTGTCCTATTGTCGAACAGCCTTTTCCGCGTGATTCTAACGCCTGATCCATTTTACGCCGAATTCCTCCCAATAGGGATAACTGGCAATGTATGCATCAAAAGTATCTCCACTGTAGTAAATGGTCATGGGGATGAGTTGGTACTCCCCTCTACGCCTCAATATTTCTTCCTCTGTCGGTTCATAGCCATCCGCAGCAGCAGGCGCTTCACTCATTTCGTCTTTTTGATCCCAGACCAGATCCAGTCCATCCGGCGCATCGCCCCTGAAAGTGAACTCCGTTATGCCGCATCCGGAAAATGCCCCGTCACCGATCTCTGTCACCCTGCCGGGAAATACGATTTTCTGGAGATTACCGCATCCGGAAAAGGCGCCCTCTCCAATGCCAGTCAGGGTATCCGGCAAAACGACATTGCTCAACGTTTCCAGCTTATAAAAAGCATTGCGCCCCACTCCGGACGCTCCGTTGTCAAAAATGACCCATCCGATCTTTTCTCTGATATCGTACCAGGGGCTTTTTTTCTCCTCATAATCCGTCATCTCCCCGGTTCCCTTGATGGCAAGCACACCGTTCTGGTAGTACCATGTCAGGTCCGCTCCGCATACGCCGCTGGTCTCGGGTCCTTCCACTGTCGTTTTCAGCAGGTTTTCCACTTCGCTCATCTGCTTGCCCGCGCTTTCTTCCACCTCTTCCGGAGCACCGAATAATTCTCCTCCCTCTTCCGTTTCTTCCGACTCTTCGGACGGCTCCCGGTTTTCTCTCTCCGCTTTCAGAGCCTCATTTTCCTCTCTCAACTCCTCCAGTTCCCTTTCCAGCTCTTCGATCCTCTCGCTCTCCGATTCTTCCGGCGAAAATTTTTCGTCGCCGCATGCCGCCAAACCGGCTGCCAGAAGCAGGCAAAGCATCATTGCCGTTATTTTCGCTTTTTTCATCTCTTCCTTCTCCTCTTTATCCGTCCGCTTCGAGACTCTGCGGAATATAATATTCAAATTCAGGCGTTTCCGTATGGGAAAAACTCGCCATATAGATCCCTACCGACGGCTGATCTGTCGCATAAGAGAGGTTGTGGTCCTCCCGCACCGCCACAAACTTTATTAGTTTATACCCTGTAATATCAATCTCTATATTCATAGGTTCCGTATAACTTGTAAAAGAATCCGATGTATACAATAACGTATCATCTCCGTATACCTCTATGTAAAACTGCTTATCCTCCGTCATCCCTTTATGACATGAAAAATATGCGTTAAATCTTTCATAATTCCCATCTGCATTGAACGTCACATAAGGTCTGTGATTCTGCATATTGGCCTGTATGACGACCAGCTCATAATATTCATCATAGCTTCCGCCGTATCTGTCTTCATATTTAATATTTTTTCCCCAGTCCTTATCTCTGTAATAACAGCCGTCCCCCATATCAAATTCTTTTCCCATGAGCCCGGTCGGTTGTACAAACCTGTTGTAGTCGGCATAATAGGAGAGCCTCTCCTCTGTTATAGCACTATAAGCGTCAAGCTCCTCAAAATGATCCTTCATATTTTTTATACGCGCTATATCGTTAAATTTTTCTTTGCCGCCCTGCCAGTCCCCTGATACCACCAGTTCATCCGCTTCGGCGATCCAGTCGTCAAAGACTTTTTTTATCTGTTCTACATACATGGCTTTCCTTTCCTCCAGTTTGCCGGAAAGTGTGGGATACGCTTCTTTGTAGCCGTTATATGCCCAAAACAGCCCTTCCAAATCTTCGTCCCTCATATACTGGTCCAGTTCGTCCATGATCCGATAATAAGCTTCCAGTTCCTCCTCCTTCAATGCAGGAGCCGCCTCTGCCGGCGCTTTCTCCATCTCCGCGGGCGTCTCTGTCTCCGCAGGCGTCTCCTCTTTCGCAAACGCTTCCGCATCCTCCTCATCCGCTTCTACGTACTCTTCTTTCCAGTCCCACCGATCGCTGTTCTTCCCGCCGCATGCCGTCAGCATAAAGACCGGCATAAGGCCGAAAAGCAGCATCTTTATATATCTTCCTCTTTTCATCCGTTTCACCCCACGTCATTTCAATCGCGCACATTTATCGTTCCGCTCCTGTACAAGCGCCAATACCTGCCGTTCCTTCCTCAGGATATCATCCTGCGCTGTCCTGGAATCACCGGCAAGTTTCAGTATTTCCGTCGTCAAAGCCACGATCTCCTCTTCCAGACCGAAGAGCAGTTCGGAACTCATGGGATCCGAATAGTGGATCTCCTCCCCGATCTTTTTTGCTAACAGTGCCGCCTCCGGCTTATCCGCCAGCGCTGTCCGGAGTTTCTCCCACTGAAAGGCGTTCTCATCCCTGTTCCAGCGTTTATCCAGAACGTGCTGTTCCTGCGCTGCATTCTCATCCCGCACCCGCAGCAGCAGAAGTTGTACGACAAAGGAAACGACAAAGACGACAACATGCACCGCCAGATATTTATTGCAGTTGTAATCCACGATATCCGGCAGATACCGGGTGATCAGAAGAATGGCGATAAACGTTGCCCCCACCGGGACAAACACCGCCTGATTCACCGGACTGCTGCCGCGCCGCGGCTTTTGGGCGAGATAGCAGATCAGGGCGAAAGAGTTGCCCAGAATCAGCAGGATACTGACAAGAAAGCACCAGAACCGGAAATCCTTCGGCATCCATGCGATCACCATAACAAACAGAAACAATGCCGCTATGATTCCGTGTATCACTCCCCAGAATTTAATATTTTTCATTTTCTTTCCTCCCCTTTCTGAACGGCATTCAGCTGCCTGCCGCACTGGTCACAGAACTTTGCCCCGGCACTCAGCACATTTCCGCACTGCGGGCATACCTCGTCCAGCGCTTTCCCGCACTGGAAGCAGAATTTTGCGCCGGAAGGGAGGCTTGTCCCACACTGCGGACAGGTTCTGTCCTGCCCCGCCTGCTGTTGTGAAGCCTGTTGATATACCTGCCCCGTCTGTTGCTGGATGGGCGCCACATTTCCCATGGCGCTCCCCATCGCGCCGCCGATCATACTGCCCACATTGACCCCCATGCCCATCCCCATGGACGCGCCAAGAATCCCCGCGCCTGCGCCTTCATTTTGCGCCGCCCGGTCGAGGACATCAAATGTTCTCTTTTCCTGATAACTGTAACCCAGTATATCCATCTCCGCCCTTGTCCCCTGCGCCAGAAGCTCCTTCTCCTTGGCGGCGGCAAGCGCGGTGCGGATCTTCATATACCCCGGATCATCGCTGGGAACGGAAATAGAATTCACAAAGAAATTCACGACCTCCATCCCGTATTCTTCATACATCGGAACCATCTGCTCCCGTATCGTGTCCGATATCTCGTTCAAGTGGCTGTGTATCTCCAGAAAACTGATGCGCATCGCCGTCATTCTGTCCGCGATCAGATTTTTTGCCCGGGTGATCAGCATCCCCTTGAACAGTTCCGCCACCCGCTCTTTTCTCATGTCGTTGGTCGTCCCCACCAGCTTTAACAACAGCTTCCTGCTGTTTTCCACATGCAGGGCAAACTGTCCGTTTGCCCGCACTGGCAGGATGATATGGTAGATCGGATCCTGGATCGGCATCGGCTGGGAAGTTCCCCAGAGCACGTCCAGAATATCTGTTTTATTTATAAAATATACTTCACAGTGAAACGGCGTCTCCCCGCCCGTCGGGATGCTGATGATTCGGCGAAGCAGAGGGATATTCTCCGTTGTCAGCGTATGCCGCCCCGCCTTGAAGAGATCTAATGCCTGTCCGTCCTTAAAGAGGATCGCCTCCTGGGACTCGTGCACGATCAGCTGAGAACTTGTGTTGAAGTCCTCCGCCGGATGTTTCCAGACAAGTACGTTGTTTGGTCCTTCGTATTTTATAATCTTTGCGATGTCTAATCCGAATGCCATCGTCATTCCTCCTTTGTCTCTTTTATATATTTCACAGAGCCGACACTCTGTCAGCCTCCTCGTAATGTCCCTCTTTTACAAGCCAAGCAATATAAGCACTCCTTCCCACGGCATCTGACGGAATCCCCGCCTGCCTGGCATAGATCCTGGCAAAATGGATATCTTCAGAGCTATGGGGATGGTTCCCCGCAGCCTGATTTCCTTTTTGAATAATTGCAGCAAGCTGAATCTCTTTCTGCTTTTTTCTTCTTTTTTCCGCTTTTACTGCCAGAACAACCGCTGCTATAACAGCAATTATTACCCATACTAATAAAAAGTACAGAAATATTGTGACAAATGAACCCCCGCTCGATACAGACATAACTTATTTCTCCTATCCCTATGGTACTCTTCTATTTTCAGTATTGATAAACAGTCATAGCATCTCGCGCGCTGACACACGCTCGGTCTCTGATACCTGACAGATATTCCAGACCGTTTTCATCGCATCCCTCTATCATAAAATGCCTATCTTCGGATGAATACCAAAAATATGCCGTTCTAGCATCATCCCAATAACCGATCATTACCAGGACATCGATATTATCCTCTGAGTAGCAGTGTGCAAAATAATCCGAATCATCTTTGTGGTTCTCATAATATAAATCCCGGCTGTATCTATAATCAGCATCATAGGCAAAAATACAGTCATTATATTCTTCTTTTGCATAACCAAATCCGGCGAATGTATCTATATCACTCTTCCGGGAAGTATACATCGGCAACACATCATAAAAAGTGCCTGCCCTGATACGGATCACTCCCAATATTAAAATAACTATACCGATGATAACTGCAACAGCTATACAGATCCTAAGCCTTGCCCTGCGTTTTTTCCTCTCTAATGTCCGTCGGCGCTCCTGTTGCTCCCTGATTACTTTTTGCTGTGCCTCCATCTGCTCCAGACGTTCTCTCCTCTGAATCTCCGCCTTCTCCCTGATCTCCGCCAGCCTTGCGTCGATAACGGAAGCATAACCCTGATACCTCTCCAACCGTTCGCCTTTCGCAAACCGCACCGCCAACTGATAATTTTCCCTGCCGGATATATCGATCAGCATGTTCTGCAGATCGCTCTCCTGCCTGCATCCCAGCTCCAGCAGCAGTTTCCCGAAATAGGCTTCCGCATCCTCCGGGTCGGCGTCCAGCGTCCTCTCAAAATACGCCGAGGCGTTTTTAAAATCTCCCTGTTCCAGAAACAGATAGGCACGCCTCCTCAACGCCGTACTGTCCGCCGCCTGTCCGTATCCTTCCCCCTGCGCGAAATTGTTCTTGTGAATCAGTTTCGCCAGACCATCCAACAGATCCTGCTCAAACCCGATCTTTCCCATGTCGAGCGCCTGCAGGCTGACAAATTCCTGCGGCAGATCTTCCGGGGACATATCGCGGTACAGAGGGATCAACGTACACTCCTCCCCCGCTTCCATCCGCTCCCGAAAACGCATCCATTCATTCCGGACCCACACGCCCTGAAACTCCTCCGGTTTTGATCCGACTGCCAGCATGACCTTCGCGCTGAACAGCGCGGAAAAAATGATGGGCTCGTACTCACTTCCCAACTTCTTCTCCAGTGTTTTGCGCGCAAAAAACACTTTATATCCGCTGTTTTCCAGTTTTTGATAAAGTCTCTGCGCCAGCACGCTGGTATGGGTGCGGCCCCCCTGGCCGTCCCCCTCTTTATAACAGATAAAAATATCATACTTTTCCTGATCTGCGGAGAGCTGCCGGATACGCTTTAAGATAGCGTCGATCTGAGCCGCTTCCTGCCGGTAGATCTGGGCTGTGTCCGCGTCGGCATCCTCCAACGCCTTCTTGAAATCCGTGTCCTGGGACATCAGAGTGTATCTCGTCCGATGGCAGGTGGGGAGCTTTCTGCCCTTCTCCGGATCATCCACATACTCGATCCCGTATTTGCACAGAACTATCCCGAAATGCGCCTCCGCATCGTGCGGATCCCCGTTTAAAATATCCTCGTACACACCGATTGCCCGGTCAAATTCATTCAGCCTGCGCAAATGATTCGCCCGGTTGTACAGCCCGAACCTATCCGCATAGGATATGGCATTGGCAGAACCGCAGTACTGGCAATATACGATCTTTCTCCCCTCGTCTATATCCAGAGACGCACCACACTGTCTGCATTCCAAAACTGTCTGCATAATCCCCACCTCTTTTGTACTTTTCTGACTGCGAAAACCTGTGCGGTTTCAGTTTACCCCTCCCCGGACCTGTTTGTCAATATTTTCCACCATTGTTTTTGTCTCTTTAACACACAAAAAAACAGATAAGCGCCTCCATCCGGCAAAATACCGGATTTGTGGCACTTATCTGTTAAATTCCTGCGGATATCCGCACTTTTATTTCCACAGGGTATTTGACTTCATGAACTCATATTCCGCTGCCCTGCTCTGATAAAACTCCAGATACTCTTTCTCCTGCAATCTGCGCCTCTCGGCGCTCTCCTCCATGATGCGGATCTGTTTGACGCGTCTCTTCCGCTTCGCCTCCTGCTCGGCCTCGAACTGCCGCCGCTCTTCCTCCGTGGGTCCGGTGATCATGCCGCCGCTGCTTGTGACGGTGCAGTTCCGCACATTCCCCTCCTCGTCCAGGTCAAACACGTAGCTTTTACTCATCTGATGCTCCGCCACATTCATGCCGTAGCCCGCCGCCACTGTGTTGTCCCAGAGATCATAGTCCGCTTTCCACGCCTGCACCTTTTCCATGATCTTTCTCGCGAAAGCAGGATCGGCATCCATTTTTGCCTGCAGGCTCTCCGGCACAAGGATCGCCATCCTGCCCGGACCGATACTGCTGTAATTTCTCTGCAGATCCGCGCGGGTCTGGGGCGGGTTTGGCCCCGACGGCTGCCAGTCGTTTAAAGCGTCCGCACTTGTGCCTTTCTCAAAATATTTCCAGAACGGGAAGTCGTTCCTCTGCCAGTTGCCCTGGGAAATGTTGGCATTTCCCACATGAGTCACAACGTTGTACATCGGAAACGCATCCGCAAAATGGACAGCGCCAGGTTTGCCCGTACTTTGAAACGGCGTCCGTGCTCCCCGCCATCTTTTTCGCGTAAGCCGTCTGAAAAGCGCTCGCCGCATTTTTGTCCGTGATCTTGCTCAGGCGCTCCTCATAGGTCTCGCCCATGAAATATCCCTCTTTGATTCCTCCTACTGCCATACCCGTCTCCTTCCGATTTTTCTTTTTATATCGGCAGGAAAGCCCATCCTCTTCGTATAAAAGGAACGAAAGGCTTATTTTCGGGCATGAAATCCCGATTTCTCTACTTCGCCGCCAGGATCGCCTTCAGGTATTCCCACACCCGCACCGCCGAGGAAATGCTCAGATGCTCGTTGGGCGTATGGATGTCAAACTGGTTCGGGCCGAAAGAAATACAGTCAAGGCCGTCCAGTTTCCCGGACAAGATCCCGCACTCCAAGCCCGCGTGCATCAGCTCGATCTTCGGCTCATACCCGTACTGTTTCGCAAAAATTTCCACACACAGATCCCGCAGCCTGGAATTTCTGGCAAAAGGCCATGCCGGATAGTCCCCCTGAAAATCCACCCGTCCGCCGAGCTGTTCCGCAAGCAGCGTCACTTTTTTCGAGACCATCTCCTTCGCCGAGGATACGGAGCTGCGGATGGACTGCCTGAGGATCAGCTCATCGTCGACAAGCTCAGCGACTCCCAAATTGATGGAAGTCTCCACAAGCCCCGGCAGATCCATGCTCATCGCCTGCACGCCGTTCGGCATCAGATTGAGCGCCGTCAGCACCCTCAGCCTGGAATCGTCATCCAGCGCCGGAAACGCTCCCGCCTTCCCTAACGTAAGCTCCAGACGAATATCCGGATCGGCACTGCCGTACTCCGCCTCCATACAGTCCATAAACCTCTCTATCTCTTTCCGCAGGGCATCCTCCTCGCCCGGCGCGATCAGGATCACTGCAAAACCGCCCTTCGGGATCACGTTCTCCTTCACCCCGGCGGAGAAAGAAACCAAACTGTAGGGTACACTTTCTTTTAACAGCATAAGGAAACGCCCAAGCAATGCAGCCGCATTGGAACGCCCCTTATCGATCTCCATCCCTGAATGTCCTCCCAAAAGCCCGGTCAGCTCCAGCTTACAGCGAACGCCGCTGCAGGGCTTTCTCCGCACCGGAATATGGCAGCGCGCCCTTCTGCCGCCTGCACAGCCTGCGGTCAGAACGCCCTCCACCTCGGAATCGATATTGATCATACGCCTGGCACGGCAGGGGTAGAAATCCATGGCGGAGGCGCCCAGAAGCCCAACCTCCTCGCACACGGTCAGCACCACCTCCACCCGCGGGTGAGGGATACTTCCGTCTTTTGCATCCAGAAGGGCGAGGGCGTAGGCAACGGCAATGCCGTTGTCCCCGCCGAGAGTCGTCCCGTCCGCGCGGATAAAATCGCCGTCAATATAGACTCTGGGGCCTTCCTTCTCCATATCGATGTCGCAGCCTTCTGCCTTATCGCCAACCATGTCCAGATGCCCCTGTATGATCACCGCAGGAACCTCCTCATACCCGGGCGTCGCCTCCGCGATGATGATCAGATTGCCCATCTCGTCCTGCGTGCACTCATAGCCTCTCTCTTTCGCAAATCTGACACAATAATCGCTGAGCGCCTTCTCATGGTGGGAGGTGTGCGGAATCCCGCAGATCTCCTCAAAATAGTGAAAAACCGGTTCCGGTTTCAGTCCCGACAATACACCCATGTTCTTTTCCCCCTCTTATTTTATTAATCGTTTTTATTATCCTGAATAATATCCTGAATAACTGTTAAAAAACCTTGACATTGGTACTCCTGTATGGTAGGATAATACCAACAGATCCCGCCATGCCTCTGAACTTCGGTTTATGCACAACCCGGCGGGCCTTTCTTTCTATCATTCTATTCTATACAGGAGTCCATTTCATGCAAACCTATCCTAAAAATGTACTGTCCACATCGGACCTGCTCCAAAAATATATCCAAGCCGGAATGACAATATCCGATTTTTCTGCCGCCGAAACAAAATTAAACGAGATTGGATATTACCGTCTCCGCGGCTACAGTTTTCATCTGTACGATCCTGTCACAAAACAATTTAAATCCGGCATCACATTTGACACAGTCCTGAATATATACAGGTTTGACGCCGAACTCAGAAAACTTCTCTTTGATATGACCTGCCAGGTCGAGATCGCTCTGCACACCCGCTTTTGTGAGGCAATGCTCCTCTCCGGCGATCCCTTAGCCTATCTCAACCCGTTATTTTTCAAGGATAAAGCTATATTTTGGAGAAATACCTCTTCCCTGTCATCCGAGATCGCACGTTCCACGGATGTATTTATCTCCCATAATTATACGAATCATGACGGACAGATCCCTATCTGGGCCGCTGTTGAAGTGATGTCTTTTGGAACTCTGTCCAAGTACATAAAAAATCTGTCTGTTGGATCCCATTCCATATTCCGATATCTCTCAAAATTTTATTCCTATAAAACATCCAAAGGAAATCTGGCATGCCCAAATCAGGATATGCTCACCTCGTGGATCCACGCCGTTGTAGTGTTGAGGAATATCTGCGCTCATAACTCCAGAATATATAACCGCTCGTTGAGCACAAAGCCAAAACTGTTAAAAACCGACCGGCAGAATCCTCAGCCCCGGTTTTGCGGCCTGTATCATTTCCTGCTTGCAATGAAATATCTTCGTCCATCTGACACTGCATGGAACGAATTTGCTGAAAATTTCAGACAACTGCTTCAACGGTACCGATCAGCCATCGATCCCGGCAAACTTCATCTCCCGGCCGACTGGCAATATCATATCTGACATTCGTATATTTTTTATTCATCTGCATATACTGAGACGACAGATCCAGCAAAGCCTCTCACAGAAGCTCAAACGGCTGGCCGTCTAAAGGGCGGAAGGCACACCGTTTTCCGCCCTCTTTCTTCGTCACAGCAGAAAATCCGCATCTTTAAATATACCGCAGCCTTCCCTCTTCGATCCCTTTAATTCCAAGTCCCGGCTCATCGGAGACGGTAATGATCTTCTCATCAAACACAGCGCCGCCCAGGATCGGATCCTCGGAGCAAAGTACCGGTCCGTCCAGATCGATCTTCGTGATGATCTGTTTCGCGCAGGCCAGATGCACCGCCGCGTTGACACTGATCTTCGCCTCCAGCATACAGCCGATCATGCACTCCACGCCGTAGACCTCCGCCGCCGACGCGATCTTCAGCGCATTGTAGAGCCCGCCGCACTTCATCAGCTTGATATTCACCAGATCCGCTGCCCTCATCTGCATGATCCTCAAGGCGTCCTCCGCTGAGAAGACGCTCTCGTCCGCCAGCACCGGCACGTAAGAGCGCTCGGTGACATATTTCAGTCCTTCAAAATCATGAGCTTTTACCGGCTGCTCCACAAACTCGATATCCAGCCCTTTTTCCTGCATACCGTTCAGGATGCGCACCGCCTCTTTCGGGCTCCAGCCCTGGTTGGCATCGATGCGGATGCAGGTCTCCTTCGGCACCGCCCCGCGGATGGCGGAAAGCCTTGCGATGTCCTTCTCCGGCTCCTTCCCCACCTTCACCTTCAGGCAGTCATACCCTCTCTCTATGGAATTTATCGCATCCCGAACCATCTCATCGGGCTCATTCACGCTGATCGTGATATCGGTGGTGATGGATTTCTTCGCCCCGCCCATCAGCTTGTACACCGGGATATTGTAGAGCTGTCCGTACAGATCCCAGAGCGCCATATCCGCCGCGGCCTTGGCGCTGCTGTTTTTCACGATGCACTTGTCCAGCGCGATACACAGATCTTCAAATTCATCCACGTCCCTGCCGACAAGCGTCTTCGCGATATGGTCCTTTACCGCGCCCACAATGGCTCCCGTCGTATCTCCGGTGATCGCCCCGGTGGGCGGCGCCTCCCCATAGCCGACAGCCCCCGTGTCGGTATAGATCTCCAGAATCACATCCTCCACACTGTTCACCGTGCGCAGAGCCGTCTTAAACGGCACCCGCAGCGGAACCGATAATATCCCAAGTTTCACTTCCGTAATCTTCATCGTTTCTCTCCTTCTCTTCTGTTTTTTTCTCTATACTTCCTCGCACAAAAGCACCTCTTTTGTGCGCTCATACTCGCCAAAGCGCAGGCCCCTGTCCGCCGTCTCGATCTCCCCGAGCTGGTTATCGTAGGGATCCGCCCTCCAATGTTCCTTCTCGACCGTAAAAGGCGCCTGAAAAGCCCGGTTCGCCACCATCCGGTAGGCGTCCAGATTGCCGAAATAAAACCGGCGGCGCTCCTCATTCTCCGCCCGCACCGCACCGGTGCCGTAGGAGGGATCGGCGTACAGCCACCCGTAGGGCTCCACATAGAAACGCACCCAGTCGTGGGCTCCGCAGAAATCCGGCTCCGCCGTCAGGCCGCTCTGCCAGCAGGCTGGGATCCCCACTGAACGGCACAGCGTCAAAAACAAAAGGGCAAACACGCCGCAGTCCCCCGTAAAGCTCTTCGCACAGTTTTCCGCAATATTCTCCATGCCGAAATAAGCCGGCATAAAGCTGTATTTCATGCGCAGGGTGATATAGTCATAAAACCGCTTTGCTTTCTCCAGAGGATCCTCCACCCCTTCCGTGAGGGACGCCGCCAGATTTCGTATACAGGGCGTAAACACGATATGGGGGGCTTCCTCCTCCGTAAAAAAGTCCGGCTGCCCGCAGCCCTTCCAGAGTTCCTCCCTCTGCATCCTGTCCACGTCGTGATAGCGCGCTGTATGCACATAGGAATACTCCACAGTAAATTCCTGGTTCTCCGTCAGCACCGTCTCCCAGCAGATCGTCCTCTGAGGCGCATCCGCCGGCGAGATCTTTCCTCCCTCCGGGAATACCTTTTCTATGACGATCTCACTCTGCTGTTCGCACTCCGCCGGAATCGGCAGATGAGCCCGCACGGACATTCCCGGCTCAAAAACCTCATCCTTTATGCGCAATCCGGCGCGGATCCGGATGCGGTTGCTGATCTTTCCGTTCTCCCGCATGATCCTGGCACTGCGGTCCAACCTCGCCTCACCGGCGGAACCCTTGCCCGCGCTCTCCACACCGGGCAGCTTCACTCCCGCCCGTCTCGCAAAGGCAGGCTCCGACTTGCACATGCTGGAAAAGAAACGGTCGAAAAACCGCATCTCCCCGTCCAGATAGATCCAGCCGATCTTCCCCGCATCTACGCGCTCTTTAAACTCCTCTTTCGTAAAATCCGGAATATGCTCCCTCACCAGCGCCAGCGCTTCCTCCTCCGTATAAGGATAGTCGTCCGGCATACGCAGTATCATCTCCCTCTGGGCCGTCAGGCAGTACCTCATATCCTCCGGCAGAAAATCCTGTTCCAGCCGTCTGTCGATGAGCCGCACCGCCCCCGCGAGATCGCCATGGAGCTTCCGGCGCAGGATATCCTCCGGCAGTCCCGTGTTCAAACAGCGAAAAGTATCGTTAATATGCATACTTTCTCCCCCTGTAAAAAATCTGATAAAAGCAAGATTCTCCACCCACATTCATGAGCGGAGAACCATTTTATATTATTCATGAAAATAGTGCCGATCAAAAACACTTATGAAATACTTATCTCCGATGTCCTGCGCATCTTAAATCAGCATCTGCATAATATATCCCATCGCCAGTCCGCAGAAGTTGCCGACTGCCGCTCCCAGAACACCCATCAACACGCCGATGCCGGCGTAGGACGGATTGTAGGCGCTCGCCACGATCGGCGCCGAAGCACTACCGCCGATATTCGCCAACGACGCGGTGGACACCATACAGCAATCCCAGTGGAACGCTTTCGAGAGCAGGAACATCACTGCGATATGAATGATCATCACCACGAGACCTGCCACAATCCACAGCGGAGCGCTGACCAGATCCACCAAAGTTGCAGTGGATGCCAGCAGGGATACGACCGCGTAGAGGTAAATATTGGAAAGTTCTTCCACCGCCGGAAGCTTGCCCATAGGCGTGAGCGCACAGATCAGACCGAGAACCGTCACAAACACTGTCGTGAGCGTTCCCTTGTCAAACATACCGAGGCCGATGCTCTTCAATGCCGTATTTCCGGCTCCCCCTACCATCTGCGCGATGGCAGAGACGATCAGAGACAGACCGATCAGGAAGATCCAGTCCGCAGCCGTAGCGCGTTTTTTCTCTTTCTCCACCTCCGCATTGGCGGCATCCGCCACCTCCTGCAGTTTGGATGTATCCGCTTTCACCGCTTTGTCCCACTTGTTCGCATAGCGGACCATAATCAGCAGGAGCGCAATCCAGACAGAGTAGTAAACCGTATCCACCGCCAGCGCACAGCCGTAAGCGCCCGGATCAATCGTAAACGCGGCTTCCATCGCAGCCATGTTCGCGGAACCGCCGATCCAGGAAGCACATAACGCCGCCATAGCGCCCCAGATCGTCT
>CANRWP010000055.1 GCA_947643595.1 uncultured bacterium
TACCGGGAAGCATCAGCGCCGGCACCTGATAACACAGGGATTTTCCCGCGCCGGTTGGCATAATCGCGACTACGTCCCTCCCGGCGAGGAGCCCGTCGATGATATCCTCCTGCCCCTCCCTGAAAGAGTCATAGCCGAAATAGTTTTTTAATATTTCTGTTTTATTCATAATCATTTATCTTTCTGTTTTCGCTTAATACTCCTTTTTCACATCTTCCTTCGCAATACCGTATCTCTCCAGAAATTCCGCCAGATCCCCCTCATTCCTGATCAGCATGACTTCCGAGAATTTTCCGGTGCGGATATCCTTAAAACCCGCCACCTGTTCGCCGTTGCAGATGCTCGCGCGGATGACCGGTCTTTTGTTTACTCTGTCATAATCGGCTCTCTCAATTTTTCTTTTGAACATGGGAACTCCTCTTTCCTGATATATCGACGACAACGCGAAGACGGATCCTTCAGAATGCAGACAAAAAGGATAAGTAGTAAACCTGATTATACCACTTATCCCTTTTGTTTGTCACTATATAAATACCTTTTTCCATTTAAATGCTCTTCACCACCGGTATCCACACCTCGTACTTCGCATCCGCGGGATCCGGGTTTATGTAAACCTCTATATCCGGTGCGTTGGCATATTCATACCCGGAATCCGGAAGCCACTCCGTCACAATGCGCTGTTCCAGCTCCTGCACGGACTGATTCGTACCCTCCCCCGGGAAAACCGCCCAGGTGGAAGCCGGTACGATATACTCCTCAAACTCACCTTGTTCCTTCGTGCTGGAGACAGCGATAAAATACCTCCACTCCTCCACGTCATTGCAGGCGCTCACACCCAAAAGCCCCATCGGGGGCGTATCCATCATCCCCGCCAGCTTCCCGATCGTCCCATCCCCGGCCGCCTTCTGCCACATATTCGGCACGATCATAAAATTATTTCCGATCTCCTGGAATAGCGGCGCCGAGATCCCGACGATGCGAAACGCCTCCTTCGTCTCGATCCGGTAATTCAGCTCACCCGCGCCCTTCACGGAAATGTGGAATGTGATCGGCGGAAAAGATTTCACGGACACTCCCTCCCCCTTTAACGCGGAGGGCGCTATCCCGTGTACCCCCTGGAACGCTCTGTTAAACGCCGTCGGCGAACTGTAGCCGTATTTTTCCGCGATATCGATCACCTTGCTGTCGCCGCCCTGCAGATCCACCGCCGCTAACGACATCTTTCTCTTCCGAATGTACTCCGCCAGCGTCATCCCCGCCATGTACGTGAACATCCTCTGGAAATGATAGGCGGAACAGCAGGCGATCCGCCCGAGCTGCTCCATATCTATCTCGTCTGTCAGATGTTCCTCGATATACCGCATACTTTGATTCAATCTTTCAACCCACTCCATCTTTTCCTCCATTCCGGACCGTTACATGATCTGCTCCGTCCTCTTCTGTCATCCGTTACATAGATACCTGATAACAGCATACCACTCCGGTAAAAAAAATTCCTCTCCGTTTCTGCCCCAAAAAGAGAGGGGCGGACTTTTCCGCGTCCTCACACGCCTTCCCCGTCGAACGCCGGGATAAAACTCTCCTTCGCCGTCTCCCCCTCCTGGATAAAACCGCACTCCACACCGATAGAGATCGCGTAATCCACCACCTCTTCATACTCCGCCTCCGTGACCCTGCGGTTTATCTCAAGGTACTCCGCGAGATCAGACATCGGCGTGAACTGGTTCATAATGCTGATATAAACGGTATTTCCATAGGTCTCATATAAATACCTTATCACAGCTTTGGAATCCTCCACACAGCCGGGCAGTACCAGATGCCGCACGATGGTTCCTCTCCTCATAAGCCCGTCCTCGTCCCCATCTTCAAACACAGCCTCCCCCGTCTGGCGCACCATCTCCGCCACCGCCGCCTTCGCCACATTGCTGTAATCCGACGCATGGGAGTAGCGCTTCGCCAGTCCGGCGTCCATATACTTAAAATCCGGCAGATAGATATCCACCAGCCCTTCCATCAGCCGGAGCGTATCCGCGTATTCGTAGCTGCCCGTGTTGTACACCACCGGAAGAAAAAGTCCCCGCTTTTTCGCCCGCGTGAGCGCCTCCGCGATCTGCGGCACAAAATGTCCCGGCGTCACAAGATTGATATTGTTCGCCCCCTTCGCCTGCAGCTCCAGAAATATCTCAGCCAGCCGTTCCACCGTGATATATTTTCCTGCCGTCCCGTCGGCTATCTCTTTATTCTGACAGAACACGCAGTGCAGGGCGCAGCCCGAGAAAAATACCGTCCCTGATCCGGCTTCCCCGGAGATACAGGGCTCTTCCCAGTAATGCAGCGCTGCCCGCGCCACTTTTACCATATCGGTCTGCCCGCAGACTCCAGTCTCTTCCATCTCTCTTTTTGCTCCGCAGTTCCTCGGACAAAGCCTGCATCCGCCTTTTTTTGCACTCCCGCCTGCTTTCAATGTTTCGCCTGTCACTGTCATATAACCGCACGATTTCCTTTACTGTCAGTCCCCGCCGCGCTCTTTGCCGTTACAAGAGACTTCATCATCAAAATACCGTGATAATTTTCCCCATAACAGTCCGGTATAAAACCCGTCGGAGAGAATCCGTACTGCACAAAATAATCAAAATGCTTTCTGCCGTATGATCTCAACTCCCTCAGTTCAAGCGCATAATCCCGAAGCGGCCTGCCGTGGCACGACATCTCAGTGGAACCGATGATATATTTCAGATTCCGATATCCCTTTTTCCTTGCGTGCTCCTCCGCTTGTCGCAAAAGCGGCTCCAGCTTTTCCTCCATGACAAACGTCCCATTGTCGTCATACCCCAGACATTCTATGCTCAAATAAGAATATCCCTCATACTCCGCGCACAGAATCCACCCCCGCGGCTCGCTGTCGTTCCCCATATACCAGCCGACCAGACCTGCCAGCAGAGAGACATCCTGTAACTGTCCCCTTGCCCCCTCAAAGTCCCACCAGTCGGGCTTTATCCTTGCCATCAGCCCTGCGACGCTGTCAACATTGGATTTATCGATTTTGTATATATCCACAGTTATCTCTCCCGATCCCGATTTATATATCTGATTATAAAGTAGTTGCCTGCCATTTACAATGTATATTTTTGAAATACCTTCTTTGCCCCGACGGCGATGAACAGGGAGACGACTCCCCCGAACAAAACCACCGCAAATTCATAACCGTGGCAGACCTCAAACAAAACGCCGTACACTGCGCTGCCGAGCGGCTGCGCACACATGGAGACAGTCAATATGACCGCGATCACTTTTCCAATCAGATTCCCCGGGGTCTCTGCCTGGACGAAGGACATGATTATCACCGTAAAAATGGTGGAACACGCCACGATAAAAAAGCAGCATATCAGCATCACCATATAGTTTATCATGCCGGAAGAAAACAGTATCATCGTTATCCCTATCGGAAATACCCACGCCGCGCAGCCCACGATCAGGTTCCCCGCTTTTTTCATTGTGAGTTTTCCGGAGAGCAGACCGGCGCCGATACCACCCGCAAGCCCTCCCGCCGCCAGAGCGCCCTCCGCATAACCGCAGAGTCTGTTAGCCAATGCCGGCTCAAAAGGCAACACTTCCGTCACCAGATAGGGCAGTCCCACAGTCAGCATGGCGGACAGAAACAGATTGATTCCGCAGACCGCCAGCAGAGCTTTTCCGATGACCGGCTTATCCTTCCAGATAAACCGGATGCTCTCCGCAAAATCCGTTCTCACCATCTTCCACACGCTGTCAGCCGTCTCCTGCCTGACAAAAGGTATCCTGATAAAAAGCTCCATCACGGCAGATAAGAAAAAACAGCCCGCGCACATGTACAGCACAGGCTTCAGCCCCCACAAGCTGTACAGGATCCCGCCGAGAACCGGTCCCAGCAGAGCGGAGAACGAGTTGACGATATTGACTACAGAGTTTGCCGCCAGAATATTCTCCTGGCTTGCAAGAGCCGGAATGCTCGCCTGCACGGAGGGCTGGTAGGCTCCCGCTATCCCGTACAGCAACATCAACGTGACCGTTATCATCACGACGAGATTCCCGCTTCCCTCCGACAGAGAAAACGCCGCGATAAGCCCCGCCGTGGAAAAATCCAGTATAACCATTATGTTGCGCTTATTCACCCTGTCCGCTACGATGCCGCCCACGGGCGACAGTATGATCGCCGGAAGAAACGCGCACGCCGTGACCGTTCCGTAGAGCGCGGAAGAGCCCGTCCGGTTGAGCAGGTAGAGCGGCAGCACAAATCGGATCGCCGCATTGCCAAACAGGGATATGATCTGGCCGATCACCACCAGTGTAAAATCTTTTGTCCATAATCTTCGTTCCATCTTGTAAGTCTCCTCTTGCATTATTTTTTCATACCAACCGACGGTATGTATTTTGTTGAAAATATATCTGCCCATGTCTCAGGGCAGATTTTACATGCCTTTACGATCTGTTCTTCGTCTCCATATAGATCGACGCCAGATCCTTCATCCTGTCCGTCATCTCATCGTCCACGATGTCCAGCCCGAATCCTTCCATCATCTGCTTAAACACCATGAGTTTCCGGTAATATTCCTCTATCGTGTTGTTAAATATCATCGGATTAGTCCACATATTCGCCACAAGTATGATCAGCTCAGCCAACTCCGCCGGATAGTCCGTCTGAATAGAGCCGTCTGAGATTCCCTGCTCGATGATCGGCAGAATATATTTCGGCGCAACATTGTCCACCGTATCCCGAAACGTGCTGAACAGCAGCTTTGAATTATTGCTCATATCCGGCGCAACCGTAAAAAGATCATCCATATCCGACCTGTTCACAGACGCTTTAAAGAGCGTTTTCAGTTTTTCTTTTCCGGTGAGATCCCTTCGATCGCGGATACCCTCCAGCATTTTATTGGACTCTTCGTTCATCCTGTCCGTGACAGCTTCCAGAATATCCTCCTTCGACTTAAAGTGATGATAGATCGCTCCCTTGCTGAGCCCCCCCAGATTATTGATGATATCCTGGATGGACGTATGCTCATAGCCCTTCTCCATAAACAGGCGGGTGGCCGCCTCCAATATCAGATTGACTGTCTCCTCCGGGTGCTTGTTCCTCGCCATATCCGTCCCCTTTACATACCGATAGTATGTTTATATTATCATACCGCCGGTATGCATGTCAAATAATAAAATATTTCTTCTTCTCAAACTGGACTAATGCAGACTCTCTATGTTAAAATAAAATCAATTTATTTAACAAAAGAGACCGAAGCGTATCGGTCTGTCTGTCCACCGGAGAAAACCGTTCAAATGAATGATCAAAAAAGTGAAACCTATCAAAAATTAATAACAGCCTTTTCAGATTCGGACTTTCAGTCGGAAATCAATCAATACCGCTATGCCATCGAGCAGGAACTCGGTAAATTTATAGAATGGCTTTTAACAGAACTGGATCCCCAACAGATGATATTTCGCAGCCCGGAATCCCGCATTAAATCCAGAGCCGGTTTTTCTGAGAAAATCAGCCGCAAAGATTATATCCATAAGTGGGAAATATACGGCGATCTGCGCAGCATTCAGAATGAAATTCTGGTAAAACTGCCCGATTTGATCGGTTTCCGTATCACCTGCTTTTTCATGGAAGATGAAAAAATTATTTACCAAAAACTAAAGACCTATTACGACGCCGGCAGATTTTCGGAGATCGACCTTGACTTTACCGAAGGCACCACACAAAAAAACGGACACAAAATTTATAAAGTGTCCGGGGTTTATCAGAAAAAGGTCTGTTTTGAATTGCAGATAAAATCTGCCGTACATAATATCTGGGGAGAAGTAGAACACAAAACCATCTACAAAGGCAGTCAGTATGCCGTGGATTTAAAGCAACGCCAGACAATCACCGGAGAAATTTTCAATATACTGAGAGCCTCCGATCAGCAGCTTCTGTCTCTGTTTACTCACCAATATACCGAACAGGATCTGGTCTGCGGACTTTTTGCAGAAAAAACAAGACGGAATGTTTCGCAGGCCTGCGGTACTGAATATCTGGCAGGGCACTATAAAAGTTTCTTCGATCTCTTTTTATCCACGAGCCAGGAAGATATTATAAGCTATGTGTCCGCTTCCCTCTCAAAAGTACCATATCGGAAACTGCCTGCCAAAATACAGGATGATGCTCCACAGCTTACAGAACTTGCCGTTCATATAAAAGAAACTTTCTTGGAATACTATCTGCAGGTACAGTATAATATTGCACAGGAACTTTATCTTTTTGAGGATTACGATCAGTTTATTCTGTATCTGGCATCGATCATTATAAGTTTTTATCTGGTAAAGGATGAAGATGATCCGGAATGGATCGAAGAAGACGCTTTTTCTGAGCCGGATGATATGGATAGCGGCGATGGATCTGACCGGGAAAAAATGGAAATGCTTTTAAATCTGCTGAAAGATAAACTTCCGGACGCCTTAAAAGAAGGGAAATAACTATGGACAGGATTAATCAGGGAACATCAAATATTATACAGACCAGAAAAACTGTTGACTGGCTTGTGAACCACACCAGGGTCAATGTGTTCAACCCGATGACCTTTGAGGGGTATCAGCGCTCCATCGACAAAAAGCACTGCGCAAAAATTGTAGACTATCTTTCCAGAGAATTTTTCCTTCCGACATCTATTATCTGCGCCAGCCGAAAGGAATATACCGAGGATGCTCAGCTCTATATCGTGGACGGTCAGCACAGGGTGGAAGCCCTCAGACTGCTCCGGGAGGAATATCCGGCTCGCTACAAACAGGTTAAAGATTACGAATTATCTGTCATTGTACTGGAAAAAGCGGAAGAGGAAGTGGAGATCGATACATTTATCACAATCAATAAAACCTCCAAAAAAGTAGATACTTCTCTTGCCTATGTCCTAAAAAACCGAATCAACTATGACCGCGCCAGCAAAGATATCAGTATCTCAAAAAGAGAGTACCTGTCAGTGGAACTTGCCACAGCGCTAAATGCTTCCGAGCCGAAAAAAAGTGATCTCTGGGCAAACAAGATTTTGTTTGAGGGCGCGGCAAGGCAGACACCGCAATTGATCAGTCTGAACGCCTTTGTCATGTCCATGCGGTCGCTCCTGTATTATCTGCAGCAGCGTCAGGTCATACCACAGGACTGGAACAACCGTGAAGAACTCTCCAATTGTATTGATACGCTGTATTTTATTACCGATGCAGTCTGGCTTGAAATACGGAATAAATGGCCGGATCTGTTTGACTCCGATCTGGAAAAGCGCCGGATCATTCAGGGCAGTATCGGTTTTTCTTCCCTGAATAAATACCTGGTCCAAAATCTGAAGCGGGAGGGCGGATCTATGACTGCCTCTGAATTTATTGAGCGAGCTGGTACATGGATCCGTGACATCCAGTTCCCGAGTAACGTCTGGCTTCCCGGCGGACGTTTTTCAAAATATTCTTCGGCGGCAGGCTTTTCGATCATCGCGCAGGAACTTATGGCAAGCGCAGGGCATCCACTGAATTGATGCCCTGCACAGAACCTCCTGCTCCTCTGGAGAGCATTGCCATATTCCTCTATATCCTGTCACCAAACGGCAGCGATCTCATATAATTTTCCATCCAGTCCCAATCCGGAATAAATCCTTCATCTGAAAATTCATGTGAGTCGTCAACGACATAATCACCATTCATTCGCACTGCCGGCAGCTTTAACACAAAATCTTTTCTAAAATGAGCATTCAATTCGCGGCCAAACGCCAGATATTTAATCATACACTCTTTCCTGATGATTGTCGCAATAAACAATTTTGTATGCACCGATAAAGGGAGCTTTTCCTGTAACACCGCCACATTCTGTGCCGTATAAAAAGGCTCTTTCTGTATAAAGCAAGACCCCAAAAAACTTCCTCCCAACGCTAAAGACATCGCTCCTGCCGGAAATACTTTCTCTCCTTCCAGTTCATCCACATATCCCACCACCCCATTATTGTTGCTGTTGCGGGAAACATAATTGTATTTTGGTTCCGCGCTTGTTGTCAGAACTGCATCTATTCCATTCCCCATCTCCGCTTTCATAATGCGATGCAGGTAAAACTCTTTCCATTTACTGGTATCAAGCATTAGCGCATTGTTTTTACTGATATGTGTTGAGATCGGAGCACAGCACAAAGATTTCATGTACTCTTCTATCCACTTCCAATCCGGTGTGCCATCCTCTGTTGCCGGAAGCTTTAACTGTGTAGCTTTAATATAATCTGTAAGGTAAGCCCTTCCATATGAATACCTGAAACGCTCTCTCTTCAATAATCCAACAATAAACAAACCTGTATACTGGTTCAACCAGTCTGCACGAATTACTACGATATGATCACCCGTCGCAAAAAGTTCCGGCTGATACGCTATCGTTGAGGTGGTATCTCCCACCGTAATCGCATTGCCGGCTTCGGGATTTTGTATTTCACTTTTTAACACATAACAATCGATGTTATTATTTGCTTCCGTTCTTGAAACAAAGGGAATGTATCCATCTACCTTATAGGCCGAAGTTGTGAGATCAATCTTTGCATTCGCCTTTGCCTTATATATTTCGTCAATTAACAGTCCAAACTCAAAAGGCTTCCATCTGCCGGTTTCAAGCTTCATATACATCACCTGCTTTCACCAGATAGGAAAGATAATCATTCAATACTTTTTGAAAATCATTCTGTGTCAATGTTGAATAATCCGTTTCCATATATGCTTCCGCCAGCCACTCGTCATCCCACGACACTTTATGCATAACCGATAATCCGGGAACTTCCCGTTTATTTCTATATAAATCAAGCCACAATTCTTCCGTCGGTATCCATAAACTGTTTCCTGCAGAATCGGTCACTTCAACTCTTCCGAGCCCTTTCCGTTTAATAAATTTATCATCTTTAAAATATCCGAAAAAAGTATCTCTGCCGGCTTTTTCATGCCTTTGAGACAAGTCAAATATCATGCAGCAGGCAACCGCTGCCGCTCCCGGATAAAACATTTCCGTCGGAAAAGAAAATACGGCGTCCAACGTATAGTGATCCAGCATTTTTTTCTTAAATGCCTTTATATCACCACTATGTCCGATAGCCGCCTGCATAGGAAGTAAAACCGCCATTTTACAGGCAGGAGAAACATGTCTGGCAATCCACTCAACAAAATGCAGCCCCTTGGAGGGATCCTCTTTTTTCTTTGCATCCCAGTTTTTTGTATAATCGGGATCACAACACTTTTTCGTGGCATTATAAGGCGGATTCATCAGCACAACATTGATATCATTTCCCTCTATCCATCCGGCGCGTTTAAACATGGAATCCTGCACCACATTGGAATTTCCGTCCCCATGAATCAGCATATTAGTTGAAGATAAGCCAAATGCGCCCTCTTCATACTCTATTCCAAAAATTTGATTTTTCTTAACATGATCGCGCTCTTCTTCCGAATCACAGTCATCCATCGCCTGCGTCATAGCTCTGACCAGAAACGCGCCACTCCCACAGCACGGATCCAATATTCTTGAATGTTTCGTAATACCGACAGCCTTACTCATAAAATCACAAATATGATCCGGAGTAAAAGCCTGATTTTTATCCGATTTGCCGACATACTTGTTAAACGTGGTAAAAAATAAATTTAACAGGTCCTGCCCCGCCGTATTCTTATCATTGATATAAGGAACAACATTGCTCTCAACAAATTCTAAAATATCTTTTAATTCTTTATAAGTCAGGCTTGTCACATCCTGATCGCCGAGAACTTTACTGTTTAAAATTGCCAGCTTACCCGCCTTATTTAAGCTGCCGCTTTTTGTCAGCAATCCTTCCAGAATATCTTTCATATTTTTCAGCAATACTCTTTCAGGTGACAGGTTTCCTCCTGTCTCAGGATCGATTGTTTCCTTCACATCTCTGTACATAAGACCATTTTTCAGAGCCAGAAGACAGGTACCCACAAATTGACTTCGAAGTTTCTCATTTATTCCATCCGAATGCAATTTTTCGTTGAGGATTTTTATAGAATCAACAATTTTAATCTTATCGTTTACTTTGCCAAAACATATTTCTTCATATTCCTCAAAGGTATGCAGAACCTGTTCTCCGGCTATCCGATGTTCGTCGTCAATGATTACCGACTGCCCATACCATACCCAGATATCGTCCCCTTCTGTTTCCGCAAGAATTGCTACGATTCTCTTATCTGAGCATGCCTTCTCAAAGCGGACATAATCCTGTAATTGCCCCTGGATTTTTTTCTTATCCCACTTGCTGAATCTATTTTTACATTCAACCAAAATTGCCAGGCGATCATTCTCAAACCTTAAATCAAGAAACTGATGCTGCGTCCCCGTTGTCGCTTTCTGATAATCTTTTATATCTTTGCCGGCAGCTTTTAACGCCTGAGAATAGCTGTACTCTCTCGTCTCAGTATTTCCAATGTGATATTTGACTCCAATTCTATCAATGATAGCAAATCTATCCATGGCCTTCTCCTTTGATATAACATATATCATCAGAATAATATAGAACGTTTGTTCTGTCAACAGTTTTCCGGAAAACCGCCTTCATCATGTCTAATATATCACACCAGCTAATACGCTTCAACCGGAACCTCTCCATCATTCCCTCCGGACAAATTTCTCCCCCTCATAAACCCGCACGGGATTCCCCCTGACTATACGGCTATGCTCTCTCCAGGCGCTGTGAGTTGGCGAGTATTCTCTCACAAGAAACCACGCCGATACACCCATCGCCATACCCTCCGAGAACACAGGCGTAAGCCGCACCCCTGTCTCCCCAAAGAGCCACGGAAGGATAAACAGGAAAAACAGAATAAACACAAAGCTCCGCGGAGAAAATGCCCGCCAAAAAGCTCCCGAATATTTCGGACAATACAAACACTGCCGCGGAAACCGCTGCTATAAAAAATGCGCATATCCGGAACACTTTCCGCATCCGCTCACCGTCGCCGCACTCACAGTTATAGCTGAACACCGGTGCGACTCCCATGGAGAATCCGATATACAGAGAAGACAACATAAACTGACTGTATATCATGATCGTGACAGCCGCCACTCCATCCTCCCCCAACAGTCTCATCATGATCCGGTTGAAGAAAAAGGTGGTGACCGCCGTCGCCATCTGGCCTGCCATCTCCGAATACCCGTTGAGACAACTCTCTGTCAGCACGGAGAAATCCGCCTCCGGTTATAAAGGCACCAGCCACTTTTGACTGATGCCCTGCTTCTCAATGCCCCACCGAGAAAAATCTGATCAAAATCTCTTTGATATGATTATACCTCCTGGCGTAAGAATTCTCCACGCGTATCAACTGCAGATCGTGTCTTTTGCAGATATCATCCTTCTTTCTGTCCCTGAGCCGCACCGCCTCATCTTCCAGATGCTCCCTGCCGTCCAGTTCGATCGCCAGGATCGGAAGCTCTTTGCCGCCCTGCTTCTCATATACCACAAAATCAAACCTGCCTCGATAAAACAGATCGTCATAGTTGTCGTTCTCTCGAAAAACATGGGAGATCGCCACCTCCTTATAAACCGCATATCGGCTCTGCGTCAGCCATATATTCTCCAGCGCATGGGTCAGATTCTCCAAAAACGCCTCCTCCGTGGCAGTGCTGAACGGTTTTACGCCCAAAGCTCTGGAGGCCGCCTGCTTCGGGGTGACAAAACTGCTGCCGTTAGACCAGACATACTGCGCCAGCTCATACAGATCGTCCTCCCCGTCCTTCTTATGGAGCCGCTCCAGATCCTTCCTGCTGGACAGCAGAATCAGACGATCCTTAGCTCTCGACGTGGCGACATTGATCAGCTCCCTGTTGTTTTTCAGCCATTCATAGGTGCCCGCCTGCGTCCGCTCCGTCACTGCAGTGGAAAACAGTATCACATCCTTCTCATCCCCCTGAAAGGCGTGGACAGTTCCGCATGACACATTTGTCACATTTGCCCGCGCCAGCTCCTCCTCGATCAGCTTCTTCTGGTTTACAAAGGGTGTGATCACGCCGATCTCTTTATCCCTGTTTATAGCCGCATATCTCGCGATCTCCCGGGCCTCCGCTGGCGCCGTGTTTTTCTGATCCGCCTGTGCCTGCGGCATATCCATGTAGACGAGCGGGGTATCCTCCCTGCTCTCGGAGAGGATACGCAGGCGGGAATTATAATATTTCCGGTTGTTGAATCCGATAATACTCCTGTGACAGCGGTAGTGATCGTGCAGCAGCGTCTCATCGCTGACCGCATCGCAGGAAAGATATGTCTTATAGATCGAATTTTTCCGGTAATCATACTCTTTCGCCACCGCATAGCGCTTCTTCAACTTCTCATTGGTCAACTCATCCAGAAGGATCACGGGGCTTAGCTGCTGCGGATCTCCCACCAGCATAAGACTCTCTCCGCGGATGATCGGCACCAGAGATACCGCAATATTACACTGGCTCGCCTCGTCCATAATCACCATGTCAAACATCGGCTCCGGCTTTCCCAGCCGATGGGCGGAAATACAGGTTGTAACAATGACCGGAAATATCTTTTGCAGCTTTAAAATATTCTCCTTCTTCCCGAGATATTTCGCGAACGCCTCCAGCTGTTTCTTCTTATCCTCCATCATCACGATATCCAGAAGATCCTCGTTTCGGGGATTCCCCAGTCTCTTGATAAAACCCGCTGATACATAATAAAGATATTTTTTCAGTTCCTCCGTATCGTCGTCTAAAAGCAGGAGTGCCTCCGCCTCCGAGACTTCCCCCAGCGACGCAATCCTCTTTCGGATCCAGCCGCGCTGCCTCGTCCGCAGATCCTCCTCAAAGGACAACATCTGCAGGGATGCACCCTTGTCCCGCTCATATTCAAGAAGCCTCTCTATGGTCTCATCCCTCTCCCTCAGATCGAGCAGTTCCTCATAGCGCCTGAGCAGTTCGGACAGACGCTTCGCCCGGTTCTTCCTGTTATCTTTGTTGCGGTCCAGCGTGCTCTCATACACATTGATTCCCTGCACACTCTCGTACAGCCTTTTCATTGTGCGCAGCGCCTCCCGCATCTTCTCATTGTTCCCGAGGCGCAGAACCGGAAACGGGATCACATGTCCGCCGTAGGTTATTCCGGACAGCTTCTCATAGACGCCGTTGATCGGATGATTGTTATAAGAAGTAAATAAAACTGTCCTCTCGTTAAAAAATGCCGTGACGATCGTCTCGATGATCGTATTTGTCTTCCCCGTCCCGGGCGGTCCCTGGATGTAGGCTACCGGGTACTTCATCGCATTGTGAATCGCCAGAAGCTGATCCATGTTGATCTTCCTGTCGATCAGAGCGATCGGATAAGAGGCCGTCCTCCTCGGCCGCTCCAGCAGATCCCCGAAGAAAGCTTTTAAAGGCACAGGCACATTCTCCCCCTGATACAGTCTGATCAGGGACTGATATTCCTTGTGAAGATCGAGCGCTATATTGCACTCCAGACCGATCATATACGGCAGATCGTCCACGCTGCTCCCGTATTTCGGCAGCCGTCCCGCGATGCAGTCCTTGATTTTCTCCTGATTCGCCTCGAAATCATTCAACAGCTCGTACTCATCCCCGTCTATAAAACGTCTGATGCTCTGCTTCGTCCCGTCGATCGTAAACTCTGTGCAGATCGTTATCTCCCTGTCCGGTTTCAGAACGCGCTCTTTCACATCCAGATTCAACCGCCTGTACGCCAGCACATACAGCCCCTTCGCCGTGTGAATGCTTAAAACATTCATCGCAAGCTGCTTTATCCGGAGCCCGCCGTCCGAACGCCTTTCCTCATCCGCCTGATACTGAAAGTTATTCACGATCGCCTGAAACTGTTCCTGATCGAGCTCATACACCTCCCCACGCAGCCTGTCCTGGTCAAGATAGCGGATCAGACTGAAGTCCGAGATATACGGCACCGTATCCAGCCGATTGCACATCTCAAGATAGTTCAGTATCTTCAGATTGGCGGTGTTGTCAAACAGGGAATCGTATTTATGGGGTTCTAAAGAGATATCTTTCACCAGAGATTCATTGACAGGATAATAAGAACCTTCTATGATGCGCGAAGAGAGGATCGAGTCTATCCTGATCCTCTCGTAAGCTTCTATCGTATACAGCCCGAGGTGAAGCCCCTCCACCGCCAGCGTGCGGTTTCCCACATCAATACCGCGAATCCCGATCCAGTATTTCGTATTCTGGTTTTCCCTGTTGTGGTATTCGATGCTCAGCCATTTCCCCTCGTGGATTGCACGGAAGATGTCACGGGATATTGTGTTCATAGCGTTACCTGCCTGTCATGTGCATTTTATCTCTGCCGTTACATTTTACCACGCATCGTATCCCTTATCAACTCAACTAAAGCCACATCCGCCGGCAGCCACTCTACAGAGTCAAGTTCCTCCTTTGTCAGCCATCTCGCCGCCTCATGCTCATTCAAAACCGGTCTTCCTGAAATGATCTTAGCCCAAAAGCAGTCCATGGAAAGATGAAACGCCGGGTAATCGTACTCTACGGTATCGATCAACTCCCCCACCGATATCTCCGCTTCCAGTTCTTCCATGATCTCCCGCTTTAATGCCGCCTGCGGTGACTCCCCTGCCTCTATCTTCCCGCCTGGAAATTCCCAGCCGTCTTTGAATTCTCCGTAACCCCTCTGCGTTGCAAAAATAACCGGCTCGCCTTTTTCATTGAATGCCTTTATAACAGCAGCCACTACCCGTATTGTTTTCATCCGGCACCTCTACTCATTTACAATATATTCATAGATATCCTGTCTGACTGGCACATCCAACAGCCACTCAATTTCCACAGCCGTTTTGTCTGTGTTCTCCATAACAAACTCTCTTGTTCTTCCACTAGCCTGTATATACCCTAAATAATAGAACTCTTTCGATATCTTATCATTTTTATTTTTTCGCACAAACAAATGCACCTCTATTCCACGTTCTTTTGCGTGTAAAAAATTCTGTACATCTTCGGATGACACTGTTCTGCCAGATTTTGATATTGCAATCAGACTGCTGTTGCTGGTAAAATGATCCTCATATTTTGTGGTGTCACTTATATCTTCCGATTTATCATAATTGATAAACACCGGAAATGTTTTTGTTTTCTGATCATATTTATAACCGCCGATATTCAGAGGAACTTCATTTGTCTCCCAGTTTAACAACCTGCAGACATCTTCATATGTATATTTTTGATACAGAACAAAATCAGTGTTTTTATATGTATCGGAAAAATCCCTTTCATACCGGCTAATACCAAATTCAATCAGTTCCTTCAAAATATCATAAAAATTTTTGTTTTCAAGCATTTTCTGAAAAGACTTTGCAACACAATAATCTTTATCCGATGTACGGTCCCTCTCGATAAAAATGCATCCCGCATATGTGTTTTTACCGATTCCTGCCGGAAATTCGTTTGTCATAACATTTATGATATTTTTCTGCTGATTCCTGCTCATCTGAATCCCATAATTATCTTTAAGTTCCTCTTCCAGTCCCTCAAACAGCAATCCCTGCATATAAGCCAGCATTCTGTTTAAAAGTCTCAATTCATGAATCCGTTTCCCATTTGCCAGCTTTTTTGACACAAACTCAACAATCTTTTCTTCCTCAGGCGACAGCCTTACTTTATACTCCTTCTCATACTTTACAAGAAACTTATAATAAGAACCCAGACTGTTGTTATCAAAAATACGAAGAACATCCATCTCGCCGTGCTCATCAAAATCGCTTAATCCCGGAATCCTGCCAAGCTTATTCTTTAAATTCAAATAATTTTCTTTGATCAGCTTAATATCACTGAAATTGGCATTGTCTACTGCTTCAAAAATACGCTTTCTGCTGATTTCATCAAAGTGAATCGTGCTTGCACCCGGAATCACTCTACTGCCTTCCATAAGATATCTTCTGATATTGTCTTTGTTATAGCTGCGATCCCCTGATAAAGCAATAGGAATCATAAAATTATTTTTATAATTTCCAATAAAATCGAGAACTACCACATATTCTTTTTCTTCTGTTTTTCTTAAACCACGGCCTAACTGCTGAATAAATACGATAGGCGACTGTGTCGGACGAAGCATTATAACCTGGTTGACCTCTACGATATCTGTCCCCTCCGAAAAAATGTCCACCGTGATAATATAATCCAGATAATCATCTTCCGGGGAGGATACGTCCATGGCAAGTCTTTCTATCGCCTCTGCTCTTACACTCTCAGAATCAGCACCACTTAAAGCAATCGTTTTCCATCCCCGTTCATTAAATCTTTTGGAAAGTTCTCTTGCCTCTTCTATTCTGCTGCAAAACATAAGTCCTTTCACGCGTGTCCCGCAATGCCCGAAATATGCCGCCTGTTCCATAATATAACCGACACGTGCCTCGCTCGTGAGATATCTGAAATTTTCTAATTGTTCTTTTCCGGCATTTCCCTCATCCGAAACCATTGAAAGATCTGTAATTCCAAAATAATGGAACGGACATAACAAGTCATCCTCCATCGCCTGCTGCAGACGGATTTCACAGGTTATATTGTGGTCAAAAATTTCATAGATATTCCGCCCTTCCAAATTGTCATCACGCCTGTCCGGCGTCGCCGTCATACCTAATATAAACTGAGGCGTAAAATAATCCATTACCTTTTTATAACTGTTGGCACTGGTATGGTGCGCTTCATCATAAATGCACGCATCAAAATAATCCCTGGGAAATTTTTCAAGATTTTCCTGTCTGCTCAGTGTCTGAACAGTCGCAAACACAAAATCTGCATCACAATTCTGCCCCACTCCTGACATCAGTCCCGTTTTAATCCGGCTTCCAAACACCCGTTCAAAAGACTCTTTCGCCTGCTTTGCTATCAGATTTCTGTGTACCAGAAATAAGACTCTCCCAAATCCCAGCTCCCTCATGGCAAACGCAGATGCATATGTTTTTCCTGTACCTGTGGCAGAAATGAGCAAAGCTTTATCGATCCCTCTTAGCCTAAATTGGTGCAAGTTATATATAAAGCCTCTTTGCATCGAATTAGGCTGCAATGTATATGCTTCTATAGACGGAATCGCCTCATTCTTTGCTATCCTTTTCTGTTCGGCAACAAGTTTCCTCGTCAGGCGGTTCTCTTCATATTTTCTCCGATATTCCTCAATAAACTCTGTATATTTTACAGTATTCTCCTCGTCATTCCAAAGTCTTTCAAACTCCTTTAATATAGAACCGGTCATCTCTCCATATTCCGTGGAAACCAATTTCGTATTCCACTCCATGTTTCGTGTCAGTGCATCCTGGGTTAAATTTGAACTTCCAATAATAAAACGGTATTCTTCCTCTTTCTGAAAAATATATCCCTTCGTATGAAATCCGTTTCCGGCACGTTCTGTCTGATACATGCGAAGTTCAATATTAGGAAGCCCCGCTATTGTATCCAATGCTGCCGGATCGCTGAAATTAAGATAATCCGTTGTCAGTATCCTTCCGGGTATCCCTCTCCTTTTCAGTTCCTGCAAAGTTTGCAGTAAAGGAGTGATTCCGCCCTTTGTTATAAATGCAACACTGACAGCAAACCTATCGCATCTGAGCAGCTCTTCCTCTATCGCCACAAATACTTTCTGTCCGTTTTTATTGTCATTATAAATAAACTGTGGTTTATATGCCAGGTTGGAACGTAATGCGCCATCGATAAATGCTGTACACAAACCGTTTTGTATCTCTCTGATTTTTTCATTTATCATTCCGTTTACTCCGCTCTAAAACATTATTCCTTATCGCCATATTTTACTGTTCTTCCTTTTACAACTTTCCCAGCTCATCCATCATCGCCGGTCTGTTTCGATATTAATTTTTTCAGTCTCTGACAATCGATTCCACCATTGGGGAGCCGCCTCTGACTTTCTGCATCGTGCGGAACACTGCTGCCAACTCCTGATACCCTCTTCTGTTTCTGCTGCGTGGTGCCATCTGATCGACTTCTCTCTTATACTTTTGCAATATCTCTTCCGCATAGTCCTCTTTCAGGACTTCTGCATATCTTTGCAAAAATACAGCCCCGGACTCTCCATAACAAAATCAAGAAGCCTGTCATACAGCTTTTCTTCCTTATAAAGTTCCTCCACATGAGCATGCCTCGGAAGCTTTTCAAACAGCTCCTCTCTTTTCTTCAGCCATTCCTCTTCCGTATACTGCCTCTTTAATTCCCTGTATATTTCCAGATTTCCGGCTTCACAGCCAATTGCCAGTTCCCACAACTGCCCTGCGTAGGCCCCTTTGTCTCCCTTCAAAAGAAATATTTCTTTTTTCTTCCTGCTGTATTCCGAAACCAACCCCCTGTATTCTTTATCCATAGATATACTTTCATCCAAAACCTCCAGCGTCCGGTATACTCTTCCTCCTCAAACCCCTCCATGATGATCTGCTCGATATACTCCTCCAGATAATCAATAACAGAACCATCCAGATGGGCCGTAAACCATTGAAACATTTTCCGTTTCTCTTCAGCATCTGCTTTTTCAAGGATCTCCTTCCAGAGTTCATAGATTCTGTCCGCCATCATTCCCGTACCGCCGTCAGAATCATCCATATCAACACTGCCTGTCAGCACAAAAATATGGTTCATCAGCTCAAACGCACGCCAGTAATCCCCGTTGTTGATCATACGGCGTACATCTTCATCCTCTGTTTCCCTCTTGACAATGCCGTGAAATCGAACCAGCATTTTCTCGTTTTCTGCCAGAACAGATGTCAGATAAGATTTTACCGTCTCTATATCCGCACTCTCGACAAGTTTTTCGATCGCCTTTACCTTTCTGTTATAGGATTCTTTCGTATGCGCACTGAGAAACAGGTCTCTTTCCATTTCTCCCGCCTCATTATTCCCCCGCGAATTACTGCTTCCCCGGAAACGCCGCCGAACTGCCGGATTCCGGCCTCGGAAAGCGCTACCGTAGAACTTAAACTGCTCCGTGTGTCCAAAATGCTGAAAAACCATCCCATTCTCATATGATCCGCTTCCTTTATTTAAATAATTGCAATTATCATAATACAGGCGGCAGAAAAAAGTCAACCTCCGCCCACAGTCATAGTTTGCAGTAGCAATCCCGGTCACCAGGTTTGTCGTCCCCGGTCCGCTTGTCACGAGGCACACACCGGTTTTTCCGGTGGAACGCGCATATCCGTCGGCAACATGGATCAGCCCCTGTTCATGTCTGGGCAGGACCACACAGATGTCTCCTTCACCGTACAAATCGTCAAATATATCTATCGCCTGCCGCCCGGATGTCCTTTTTGCTCTGAAGCTTCCGATATGTGCTTTACAACATATTTTGCAAAATTTCCGAAAAAAATGACACGTACTCCTCAATCCTATAAAATATTTGCAACAAGTATTTCTTTTGAAATAAGGAGACCAGATCAGTGATATCGACATCAGACAGGTAAAGCTGGAAATATACACGCCTGAAGAATTTGTAAAACCAATAAGAGATGCCCTCGCTCTCATCGGAGCTTGTAGAGTCGGCAACTACAGTCATGTCATCTCCTGCCAGAGCACAACAGGCAGTTGGATGCCTTTGGAAAACAGCAACCCTTACAATGGAACAAAAGACGAAATCTGCACCGGTTCCAAATCAAAAATGGAGGTTCGCCGTCCTGTTGAAAAAATCGAGGAAGCATTGCAGGTCATCCGGAAAATCCATCCCTGCGAGGAGCCTTTGATCAATATCATCCCTCTGCTCAATCCATAGCTTTCCCCATTGCTTCCCCGGTTGCCGCATCGGCATCTGTCACAAAAGAAACACGCTCCCTTGCGCATCCTCAACATCCTTTTTTAACTGCATCCATGCATCCTCATGCTCCGTATAGTAGAGAGGGCATTTCTTCCCGCCGCAGTCATAGTGGCGCAGGATATGACTCGTATCCAGATCATAGACATCCGTCAGCCACGCCAAGAGAGAGATCAGGGAATCGTAAGTCTCCTGTGTAAAAGAACCATCCTTCGCCTTATAGCAACACTCTATAGAAACGGAATCGTAATTTCTCGTCTGTACCGCGTACGCGATCTCATCCAATGGAACACACTGAATGATCTCCCCGTCATAGCCTATGATAAAATGGGCGCTTACGCTGGCCTCATGCATGTCTTTCTGTTGCTCGAAATAACTACGGTTCTGCGCCGCGCTGGTTTCGGGATTGGCGGTGTAATGGACAAAAATATCCCTCACCTCCGGCAATGTCTCCCCGGGGCGGGAATACTCGTTGAGCGGCAGAAAATCCTCTGCCCACATGGGATGCTTCGCAAAAACCTTCGCCGGTATTCCCTGCACAGAACCGGAAAAGATATCCGGTTCTTCTTCCTGCACGGTCAGAACTTCCTGTGTGATATCGTTCTGTTTCGATGCCTCCCCTTTTTTCACGACGATCAGCCAACCGATCATAAACAGGCACAGTATCCATGCCGCAGCTATCATCCTGCGTCTGCGGCGCTGTCTTTTGCGGCGCTTCTGCATTGCTTTTTTCGCCGCCGGATTTTGCCTTCTTCTGTCCGGCACGGCATGAGGTCTTTCACTGTTTATATCTATCAAGTCTACGGATCTGCGGTTTCTTCCGTTCGCTCCCCCCGACGATGTACGCTTTCTTCTGTTTGGTTCCCCGGACGGTCTCTGGATCGATTCATTCACCGCCCTCCGCAACCGCTTCTGCTCCTCATAATCCACCAGATAGGGATTTCTTTTGACGCTGATCACGTCAAGATTCTGTCTCCTTCGCACCGCTCTGCCATCCTGCGTCCGCATTCTCCTCACCTCATCGTACTCTCACTCTACAGGCCGGTCCTGCGAGTCGGTCTGCAGTTTTATCTGGAATACAATATAGGCCTGAATTGTATCAAAGTTGTTAAATTATTTGCCATGCCTGCCGTTTTTCTGCTTATATTCTGTTCCCCAAGCCACCATCACGTCCAAAATGGGTTTCAGGTTATAGCCCGTTTCCGTCAGAGTATATTCCACCCGCGGCGGCACTTCCGCATACACTTTCCGGGTGAACAGACCGCTGTCCTCCATTCATAAAAAGCCGAATCAACTGTCCGGTGGTCAGATACAGCGTGTTTCTGACTTCAGATCTGTCCCTTGGCCACCGGTACCGGCCCTGGGCAGTCAGTCTTTTATAGATCATCACGATCCCGTCGGATTCCTTCAGGATGGCTTTGATCCTGTCACATTTTCTGCCGCAGAACAGATAAAGTGCATTTGTGTTTTCCGTCTGTGGAAGCTGGTCCTGAATGATGGCGCATAAACCATCGATGGATTTCCTCATATCCGTATAGCCGGTCACGATGTAAATGGCATCGACACCGGAAATATCGGCTAACATAGAGCCGGATGCAGCATCCGGATGATCTGCAGCAGTAAAGCAGGATCAGCCGAATTGCTGACTTTAAGGGAAACGTCACCCAACATAAGTTCAATCGTATGTGAAACGGTACTGTACAGCTACTACCGTTGTTTCTGAACTCATAGACTTACCTCCGTATAGCGGTATCAAAAGTTGAGACTTAACTTTTAATACCCATGATAGAAATATAGTCTATTGTCACACATTTTGCCGCCATAGTCGAGGTACGCACTATCTACCGTTTACGAAAAAACGCCAGACGCATCCCTGCATCCGGCGTACTGCCGCTTCATCATTCTTTCTTCTGTTTATGGTCTTACTATAAAGCGGGGGACTGTCCCATCCCTTTCTGCCCCTCCCTGGGAAACTGGATCTGGAACAGCCGCAGGATCTCTTTCTGGGACTCAAATTCCCTCTCCGCAATAAATTCCATAAAATCCCTGTCATCCCTGTGTGCCCGCTCCAGCAGGGACACATAATCCCCCCGCAGAATGGGCGGCACGACTACAGGCAGGTATCCGTCCTGAATCAGCGCCAGGTTCATCAAAAGCCTCGCCACCCTGCCGTTCCCGTCCTTGAAGGGGTGGATAAACACAAACCTCTTGTGGAGCTGGGCGGCAAATTCCACGGGATGATATCCCTCCCTTTCCTTCTGTACCCAGGCAAACAGGCTGTCCATCTCCCTTTGTATCTTCTCCGGAACGGCCACGGGATACCGCGACCCTGTTATAAGCACACGGACATCCTGGTAGCGCCCGGCATACCCCGGCTCAATATTCTGGTAGAACAGCCCATGCATCTTCAGCACGGTCTGCTCGTCAATGCGCCTGTCCCGAAACACGGAGAACATAAAATCATAGGCTCTTGCATGATCCACCGCCTCCAACACGTCCCGGAGCGGTTTCCCGCCCACCGTCAGGCCGTCCTCCAGGAGCACTTTCGTCTCGCTCTCTGTCAGGGAGTTCCCCTCCAGCGCGTTGGATGTCCATGTCAGTCCGATCCGGTAATAATCCTGTATCTGCCCCAGCATTTCGCCTTCCATCGGACGCAGCCCATGGATCTCTTTCTGGAAAAGGTCTATTTTTCTCAGTATCTCCATCCTGTCACCATCCTTTCAAACCCATTAACATCATACCACAAAACGCCCTAAAAGGACAGGGTGAAAAACAGTCCCCGCCTAATCGTCCGGGATAATCCACCGTTCCCCGTCAAAGTCCTCAAACTTCTCACTGGTCACGTTCTGCTCATAGTACACAGCCATGATCCGCTTGATATCCTCGCTATCCGCCCGGCTGGCGGAAAATCCCTGCTCCTTCAAGGACTTTTTGATGCGGTCCAGGTAGGAGAACACCTCATTCCCCTTCTCGTTGTGGAGCCGGATGATGATCAGGAATTCCCTGGCCGTGGCCATCTGCACCTGAATCCGGTCCATAAGGTTCTGGTCACGCTCCAGGCGCCTGCAGATCACAGGGCTCCTCTCCTCTTCTGCCCGCTTCCTTAAGAAGCTCTTGTTCTCCTCGAAATTCTCCCGGCTATTTAAACACAGCATCTCGATCTCCGCCACGCCTTTTAATACGTTCATCAGGGCGTACACCCTGGCCCCCACTCTGGAATCAGACAGTACCGACAGGTTGTTGGCCGGATCATGAAATACACCAGCTCGCCCCCGTCATAGATCTTAAGGCTGTAGTCGCTGACCGCCTTCATGTTGATGAGCTGGCGGGTGGAAAGCTTCTGCTCTCTGGCCTTTTTCTCTTTTCTACTTATTGGTGAAACCTCCATTCAAAAAATTGCTGCCGGAAAAAGAACGCGCTGGCATAGCAGAATCTCCGCAATTTTGCGGTTCTCAAAGTACGGTAAAATCTTTGTCCGTATCACATGGCTTTTTGACTCCCATACGGATTATGAATTTATTTCAAAATCAGCCATGCGCAGCATCATAAAAAGCACCAAAACAGAAGAAGTAAAAAAATAGCACAAATCGTTTCCAAAGAGAAAGTGGCTGTAGACCGCATAGTTACTGGGTCTGCAGCCGTTTCTTGTTTTCACAAGTGTCAAACTCAGGATATTATAAGGTATAATAAGAAAATAATCAAGATATAGGTATCAAAAAGGTATCACGCCCCCTATCAAAAGCCGGAAAGTCCGCTGTTTATGCGGCTTTCCGGCTTTCTGTTTACTACTCGAACTCCTCGGCGGATAGCTTGAACTGACTGTTTTTTCCTCATTTTTCAAGCATTTATTATCCGTATTATTCAAAAATTGCTCTCGTTTTTGTGCCAGTCAAAATTTTTAGAGCCAAAATAGAGGTAAACGGTAGATAATGAGTAAGGTGACTGAATACAAAAAGAGTCTGGGGTATTACCAGATCGTCACCTCCGAA
>CANRWP010000056.1 GCA_947643595.1 uncultured bacterium
TCTCCGGCGTCAATGTAAGAAGAACGTATTTTCTCACGATGCTCAACATGTCCGTTCTGGCGGCTGTGGCAGGAATATTGTTTGTGGGGCGCTCCACGGCGGCGGGGCCGGCGGACGGAACTTCATGGGAGATGGACGCCATCGCATCCGTATTCATCGGCGGTGCGGCAGTATCGGGCGGCGTCGGAACCGTCATTGCGACGATGGTCGGCGGTCTGGTGATGGCGGTTCTCAACAACGGGCTTATGCTGATGGGCGTCGGGGCGGACAAAACACAGGTTATAAAGGGCTTTGTGCTCTTAGCGGCTGTAGCCTTTGATGTATATAACAAGAAAAACAGGGGGTAAGATCCCGAATTTAAAATTCAAAAAGGAGGAAATGAATGATGAAAGCAAAAAAAGTATTATCACTTCTGGTGACGGCGGCTCTCGCGGCAGGTGTGCTGACAGGCTGCGGCGGAGGCAGAGGGACGGAGGAGACTGCGCAGACGGCTGAAACACCTGCGGCGGCGGAGGAAGCTGCTGAGACCGAAAGCGCGGAGCCGGCAGAAACGGAAGAGGCGGCAGAGAATACATCCGCAGGCGGCGGTATCGTGGGTGTGGCGCTGCCATGGCTTGGAACACAGAACTGGGCGGAGGCGGAAGTGATGTTTAAGGAACAGCTCGAGGCTGCGGGTTATGAAGCGATTATTCAGGCCGCTGATCAGAAAGTTCCGCAGCAGCAGCAGCAGATCGAGTCCATGATCGAGAACGGCGCGCAGGTTATCGTTGTCGGCCCTGTCGACGGCTCACAGCTTGGCTCGGTGCTTGAGAAGGCAAAAGATGCGGGCGTATACGTGATCGGATATGACAGGTTGCTGGAAAATACCACGGGCGTTGACGGCATAGTGCAGTTTGGCAGCGTGAAGACAGGGGAGTTACAGGCACAGGCGCTCCTGCAGGGATTGAAGGAACTCAAGGGCGAGGCTCCTTACAACATCGAACTGTTCGGCGGCGGCCCGGCTGATCCGAACGCACCGAATTTCTTCACAGGCGCAATGTCAGTGCTCCAGCCGCTCATCGATGACGGGACACTGGTTGTTGTATCAGGCCAGACAGATTTCACACAGTGTGCGACAGTTGACTGGGATAACTCCAAAGCGCAGTCGCGTATGGATGCTATCCTTGCGGGCAACTATTCAGATATCGAGATCGACGGTGTGCTTTCACCCAACGATGGAATTGCCCGTGCGATCATTACATCCTGTGAGAATGCAGGCCAGCCGATCCCTGTAGTATCAGGGTTGGATGCAGAAAATGAATCTGTTGAGTGGGTATGGTCCGGCAGACAGTATTCCACAGTTGCAAAACCCACCAATGCGCTTGTTGCGGAGACAGTTTCTATTATTGACAGCCTGCTTGGCGGCAATGGAATGCCGGCAACTGATGTGAAAGCGGATAATGGCGTGATGGAGGTTCCTGTTTACGAACTTCCCCCTGTAGTTGTGACAAAGGACAATGCAAAAGAGGTATTCGCGGATGATCCTGACAGACTTGCTCTGCTGCAAGATTAATCTTTCGAGAGGGATAATATGCATTGCAGATTGATCTGTATTGATATTGACGGTACACTTTTAAATGATGAAAAAGAAGTGCTGCCCGAGGTGAAAGAGGCTGTGAAGAGACAGTATGAAAAGGGCAGAAAAATTGCACTTGTCTCCGGAAGAATGCCCTGGGCAGTGTCGCAGGTCGAAAAACAGCTTGAGATAGACTGTATAAAAGTATGCAACGCCGGAACCTTTATCATTGTGGATGGGGTGTGCGTGAAGGAAGAGGTCATGTCAACTCATATGATGAGGCAGTTGTATACAGATATTGCCGGAAAGCACCGTGTTCCGCTGTGGATTTTTCAGGGATACAGGTGGTATGTGACCCAGACAGACAGTTTTGTGGAGAAGGAAACGGATATCATAAAATACAGGCCGGATGTTGTGGATCCGTATGAGCTGGCAGAAAACTGGGACAAAACCGGGATAAAACCCAACAAATTTCTGATAGCGGCGCCGGAGGAGAAAATCGGCGAAATACAGACAGAGCTGGAACAGTTGGAGAACAGAACATTTGATGTCGCGAGATCCAGCGGAAATTATCTCGAAATATTTCCGAAAAATGCGGACAAAGGAAAAGCTGTTGCATCTTTGTGCGGTGTTTTAAATATTGGCACGGAAGATGTGGTCGCAATAGGGGACCATGAGCTGGATATTCCCATGATCGAAACAGCAGGGATCGGAATCGCGATGGGAAATGCCATACAGGCGCTGAAAGAAAAAGCCGATTTTGTTACATTGACGAATAACGAAGCCGGAGTGGCGCATGCGCTGCAAGACTATTAGTTGAAAGTAGAATACCCAGTCATAGGATCAGCCTATGACCGGGTGTTCTTTTTATTAGAAAAATTTGAAAACCCCCTTTTCAGGCATGGATTTTTATGCTATACTCCTAAAAGATGTGTCTGCACAGAGCAGATGCGGTAAAAAGGCGGTAAGATAGGAGGTCCTGTTTATGAAACATATTAAGACATTGACGACAAGAGATTTAAAGGAATCCATGAAGAAAGGCGGCTGCGGCGAGTGTCAGACATCCTGCCAGTCGGCGTGCAAGACATCCTGTACGGTGGGCAATCAGAGCTGCGAACAGGTTCGGAAATAAGCACTGCGTCTCACGGCCATAGAGAACAGGAAGCGGATTTGTCAGGTTTCAGGTAAGCAGCGGGAAATCTCGCTGCTTCTTTGTGGTGTGGGAGGCGTCTGGCGGAAAAGGATTATTTTATGATACATCAGTATACCAACAACGGATATCCTATCGTTCTGGATGTCAACAGCGGCAGTGTTCATGTGATGGACGAGCTGAGCTATCAGGCAGTGCCGCTGCTTGAGCCGGTCTGGGAAGCCTGGCAGGAGGAAAGCGTGGGATATTCCGATCAGGAAGAAGACATTCCGGAAGCTCTTATGGAAAGAGCGGCAAAGGCTCTGCGAAAGCTTCCCTGCACGGACGGAGAAAAGCGGGAGATAGCCGGGGAACTGTTTGCGCTGGCGCAGGCGGGGCAGCTCTACGCGAAGGATATCTACGAGAATTATATTTTTGACTTTAAGAACAGGCAGACCGTGGTGAAGGCGCTCTGCCTGCATATCGCCCACGACTGCAACCTCGCCTGCAGATACTGTTTTGCGGAGGAGGGAGAGTACCACGGCAGGCGGGCATTGATGAGTCTTGAGGTGGGAAAGAAGGCGCTGGACTTTCTGGTGGCGAATTCCGGGAACCGGGTGAATCTGGAGGTGGATTTTTTCGGCGGGGAACCGCTTTTAAACTGGCAGGTGGTGAAGGATCTGGTGGCTTACGGCAGAAGCCTGGAGGAACCATACCACAAAAAGTTCCGGTTTACGCTGACCACCAACGGTGTTCTGCTCGATGATGAGGTATTGGAATTCTGCAACAGAGAGATGGGAAACATCGTTCTCTCCATAGACGGGCGGAAGAAAATCCACGACCTGATGCGCCCTTTCCGGGGCGGACAGGGCAGTTACGACAGGGTAGTGCCGAAATTTCAGAAGACGGCGGCGAGCCGGAACCAGATGAACTACTATGTGCGGGGCACTTTCACGAGGCACAATCTCGACTTTTCAAAGGATGTACTGCATCTGGCGGACCTGGGCTTTGAGCAGATCTCCGTGGAACCGGTGGTGGCGGAGAAGACTCAGGAGTACGCGCTTAAGGAGGAGGATATTCCAGTGCTCCTCGAGGAGTACGATAAGCTGGCGAAGGAGATGTTGCATCGCCGCAGGGAGGGAAAAGGCTTCCACTTTTTCCATTTTATGATAGATCTGGAAGGCGGTCCCTGTGTGGCAAAGCGGCTCTCGGGCTGCGGCAGCGGAACGGAGTACCTGGCGGTGACGCCCTGGGGGGATCTCTATCCCTGTCATCAGTTCGTAGGGCAGGAAGAGTTTCTGATGGGAAACGTGGACGAAGGGATTCTGCGGACGGATATCAGAGATAGTTTTAAAGAATGCAATGTCTATGCAAAGGAAAAATGCAGGGACTGTTTTGCAAAATTTTATTGCAGCGGCGGCTGTGCGGCCAATTCCTACAATTTCCACGGGAATATTACCGGCGCCTATGAGATCGGCTGTGAGCTGCAGCGAAAACGGATCGAGTGCGCGATCATGTTAAAAGCCGCGGAGGCGGAACTGGAATAGACCGAACAAAAGCGAGGCGTTTGTGAGTTGAGATAAATATACAGAACCAGAATAAGGAGAATAAAGAAGATGAAACAAAACAAAGCAAAATCAGTCGTGGCACTGGTGATCTTTATAGCGCTTTTGGCGTTGTTCGGATATACCGCAGTGTACGGCTGGGGAGAAACAAAGTCGGGTTCCGGCGAGGATATCAAGCTGGGGCTTGACCTGGAGGGCGGCGTAAGCATCACCTATCAGGTGGTAGGCGAGGAGGATCCGAGCGCCGCGGATATGAGCGATACGATCTACAAGCTGCAGAAGCGTGTGGAGGGTTACAGCACGGAAGCTCAGGTCTATCAGGAGGGAAGCGACCGGATCAGCATTGAGATTCCCGGCGTGGACGATGCCAACGAGATTCTGGAGGCGCTCGGGCGTCCCGGTTCTCTGGAATTTTATGATGTGAACGGTGAGCTGGTTTTAGAGGGAACCGATGTGGTGGATGCCCAGGCGGCCAGCAGCCAGACCGAAATGGGAAGTACCGATTATCAGGTGCGTTTGACTTTGACGGATGAGGGCGCGGAGAAGTTTTCCAAGGCTACAGGCGAGGCGGCTCCGAACCATGATCCGATCTTTATCGTATATGACAACGCTATCATCAGCTATCCGGCGGTTCAGCAACAGATTACGGACGGCAACTGTGTGATCACTAATATGGAATCCATCGAGGCGGCACAGAATCTGGCTTCCACGATCCGTATCGGCGGACTGACGCTGACGCTGGAGGAGCTGCGGAGCAACGTGGTGGGCGCACAGCTCGGCTCCGATGCCATCCGGACGGCCCTGATCGCCGGCGTGGCAGGTTTTGCGATCATCGCGGTATTTATGATCGCTGTATATTTTCTGCCCGGCCTGGCGGCAGTTCTGGCACTGGTAATGTACGTGGAACTGGTCGTTATCCTGTTAGGCTCGTTCAATATTACCCTGACGCTGCCGGGTATTGCAGGTATCATTCTTGGTATCGGTATGGCGGTGGACGCCAACGTGATCATCTTTGCCAGGATCAGGGAGGAGCTGGCGACCGGAAAGACTGCCGCATCCTCCGTGAAGATCGGTTTTAACAAGGCTCTGTCCGCGATCATCGACGGAAATATCACAACGCTGATTGCCGCTGTCGTACTGGGACTGCGTGGAACAGGCGCTGTCAAGGGTTTTGCCCAGACGCTGGCGCTGGGTATCATCCTGTCCATGTTCACGGCTGTGTTTATCACCCGCATTATCTTAAATACGCTGATGGGGCTGGGCTTAAATTCCGTGAAACTTTTCGGTGTGGCGAAAGAGAAAAAACCCATCGGATTTCTCGGAAAGAAGCATCTTTTCTTCGGCGTTTCCGCTGCGGTTGTCCTTGTCGGTTTCGTGGTGATGGGAGTGCAGAAAGGCGGCGGAAACGGCGCGTTAAATTACTCTCTGGACTTCATGGGCGGGACACAGACTACGGTCACTTTTGCGGAGGATTACTCTATTGAAAGGCTGGATGCCGAAGTGGTGCCGGGTATTGAAAAGATTACCGGAGATGCCAATGTGCAGGCGCAGAAAGTGACCGGCGGCAATCAGGTTATCTTCAAGACGAGAACGCTGAGTGTGGAGGAGCGCGAGGAGCTCAACACAATGCTGGAAGAAAACTTTACACTGGATAAAACTTACCCGATCACAGCGGAGACGATCAGTTCCACGATCAGCTCCGAGGCGCAGATGGATGCCATCGTGGCGGTTGCCATCGCGACGGTCTGCATGCTGCTCTATATCTGGTTCCGGTTTAAGGATATCCGATTTGGCGCCAGCGCGGTGATTGCGCTGATCCATGACGTGCTGGTGGTGCTGGCATTCTATGCGGTGACCAGGGTTTCCGTGGGATCCACCTTCATCGCCTGCATGCTGACGATCGTGGGTTATTCCATTAATGCGACCATCGTTATCTTCGACCGTATCAGGGAAAATATGAAGAGCATGACAAGGCGGGACGATCTGCAGGAGCTGGTAAACCACTCCATCACGCAGACGCTGTCCAGAAGCCTCTTTACCTCCCTGACTACGTTCATTATGGTGGCGGCGCTGTATGTGTTCGGTGTTTCAAGTATCCGTGAGTTTGCCCTCCCGCTGATGGCGGGTATCCTCTGCGGTACGTATTCATCGGTATGTATCACGGGCGCGCTGTGGTATGTGCTCAGGACGAAGATCAAACAGAAAGAAGAAGCGAAATAAAAAAAGAGAAAAGGAAACAACAGGGCAGGACGGCATAAGTTCTGGCCTGTTGTTGTCATATGAGAACAATGATTGGGAACGAAAGATGGGAAACTGGTTTGTGACCGCCAAGAGGGCGGATTTTCAGAAAATAGCGCAGGAGTTTGGCATCTCGCCGGTGTTGGCGAGAGTGATCCGCAACAGAGATGTCTGCGGGGAGGAGGAAATCAGGAGATACCTGCACGGCGGGATGGCTGATCTGTATGATCCCTGGCTGTTGAAAGGGATGGATCAGGCTGTCGTTGTTATTCGAAAAGCGATAGAGGGGAAAAAGAAGATCAGGGTGATCGGAGACTATGATATAGACGGTGTCTGTGCCGCCTGTATTTTAGTGCGTTCCTTCCGGTCTCTGGGGGGAGATGTGGATACGGCGATTCCCCATCGGATCAGGGATGGCTATGGATTGAACGATCATCTGATCGAGCAGGCGCTGAAAGATCAGATAGATCTGATCGTCACCTGTGACAATGGCATCGCGGCGGCGTCCCAGATAGAACTGGCGAAAAGCCTTGGGATGCAGGTGGTGGTGACAGATCACCATGAAGTGCCGTTTACGGCAGATGCTTCCGGAGGAGAGAGGGTGTATCATCTGCCGCCGGCGGATGCGGTGATCGACCCGAAACAGCCCGGGGATACTTATCCTTTTCCCGGGATCTGCGGGGCGGTGGTCGCCTATAAACTGGCGCAGGCGCTGGGAACTGCCACAGAGCTTTTGGATGCTCTTTTGGAGCCTGCGGCTTTTGCCACCGTGGGCGATGTGATGGAATTGAAGGATGAGAACCGCATCCTTGTCAAAGAGGGATTAAAGAGGATGCGCCGCACGTCCCATCCGGGTCTGCGGGCCTTGATCGAGGTGAATGAGCTGAAGAAAGAGAAGCTGGATGTCTATCACATCGGGTTTGTGTTAGGACCCTGCATCAACGCCTCCGGACGTCTGGAGAGCGCGACGCTGTCCCTGCAGCTGTGGATGGAGGACGACTACAGCAGGGCGGTGCCCATGGCGGCGGAGCTGAAAAAGTTGAATGACAGCAGAAAAGAGATGACGGAGGCGGGCGTAGAGCAGGCGGTCAGGCTGTTGGAGGGGAGCGGACCGGCCAAAAAAAATGCGGAGAAACTCAGCTCGGATCGGAGGGACAAGGTGCTGATCCTGTATCTGCCGGACTGCCATGAGAGCATTGCAGGCATCATCGCCGGGCGGATCCGGGAGAAATATCATAAACCGACGATCGTTCTGACCGACGGGGAGGAGGGAGTCAAGGGATCCGGGCGTTCCATAGAGGGGTATGACATGTTTGCGGAGCTCTCGGCCTGCAAAGATCTGTTTGATAAGTTTGGAGGGCACAAGATGGCGGCGGGGCTTTCCCTTTCCCGTGAGAATGTGGGTGAGATGCGCAGAAGACTGAATGAGAACTGCGGACTGACGGAGGAAGATTTCATACCGAAGGTACATATCGATGTGGCGATGCCGCTATCCTATGTGACGGAAGAATTCATAGAGGAGCTGGAATTGCTGGCGCCTTTCGGGACGGGGAATACAAAGCCGGTGTTCGCTCAGAAAGATGTACTCCTCCAGTCCGCGCAGATCTTCCGGAAAAAAAGAAGCGTGGCGAAGTTCGATGCGGAGGATCAGGAGGGCAGGCGGTTTAAACTGACCTATTTCGGGGATGTGGAAGGACTGGAGAGCTTTCTCTCAGATAAATACGGTGCGGATGCCGGCAGGCTGTTTTCCGGTGGTCCTGCCGGTGTACCGCTTACCATTACCTACTATCCGAGTATCAACGAATACAGAGGAAAGAGGGAAATGGAATTTGTGATAACAAATTATTGTTGAGCCTAATACGCCATGCGAAAACAGTCCGCATAGTTTTTGCCCGCCTGCTTCCAGTTTATGACATGGAACCAGTCGTCTATATAGTCCGCCCTTAAATTGTAATGTTTCAGATAGTATGCGTGCTCCCAGACATCGATATTTAAAACGGGCAGCATGCCGAGGGGCAGAGGCGTATCCTGATTCCTTGTCGTGGTGATGCACAACTTTCCGGCGGCGTTGACCACGAGCCATGCATAGCCGGAGCCGAATACAGAGGAAGCCGCCTCTTTCAGACAGTTCCGGAAGGATTTGTAACTGCTGAACTCTTTTTTGATGGCTTCACACAGCGCGCCTTCGGGGGGCGGGGAAGCCGGATTTGCGAGATTTGAAAAGTAAAACCGGTGGTTAAACACACCGCCTGCGTTGTGCTTGACCGGGGTTTGGATATCTTCCGGGAGGCTTGGCACGTTCAGAATGAGCTGCTCCAACGTCCAGCTCTGAAGGAGCGGATATCTGCAGAGTATGTTGTTCAGGTTGTCGATATAAGTCTGCAGATGCCTGTTGTGGTGCAGCCGCATGGTCTTCTCGTCGATATAAGGCTCCATGGCATCGTAGGCGTAGGGCAGAGGGGTGTTGACAAATTTGTATTGTTGGTTCATGGCAGGACTCCGTTTTTGATATGATATGCCCTGGAGGGATGTCCGGTGATAAGGAAGAATGAAATAGAAGTAAAAACGCCCGGCAAACCGGGCGTTTTTACTTATGAGGGGGGAGATAGTGAATCACTTCAACTATCGTTATCTACTATAAACGGGAAATGTGATGAAATTGTGTTCCCCAGATGAAAATTTTGTGAGAAAAATTAAGAAAATGAAAAAAAGAAAGAAATAAAAAAACAAATTTGTCATAATATACCGTCAAAATTGTCAGAAAAAGAAGATTGTGATATGATAGCTAAGGAGATATGACTTTGCGGCTGTCAGATACATACAATAAAAGAAACGCATAAAAAACAAAAAGAAAATAAAAGAGAGGTATGACAAATGACTTGTTGTAAGGATTTAATAGAAAAACTGGAATATACCTGTATCAGAGGCAGCGTGGACGTGGAGGTGTCATCGGTGGAGATGGACTCGCGGAAAATTGTGCCGGGATGCCTGTTTATCTGTATCAGAGGAGCGAATTTTGACGGCCACAGCAAGGCGGCGGAAGCGGCGGAAAAGAAAGCGGCAGTTCTTGTGGTGGAGCAGGAGGTGGAGCTGCCGGAGGATGCCGATATCACGGTGATAAAAGTGGGGAGCACACGGTATGCGATGGCATTTATCTCGGCGGCGTGGTTCGGGCATCCGGCGGATACCTTGAAAGTGATCGGTATCACCGGGACGAAGGGAAAGACGACCACCACCTATCTGGTGAAATCCATATTGGAACATGCGGGATATAAGACAGGGCTGATCGGAACCATAGAGATGATCATCGGGGAGGAGCACATTCCGGCACACAATACCACGCCGGAATCCTATCTGCTGCAGGAAAGTTTTCGAAAGATGCTGGATGCCGGATGCCAGGTCTGTGTGATGGAGGTCTCCTCACAGGGATTGATGCTGCACAGAACCCAGGGCTTTTTGTTCGAGCTGGGCATTTTTACCAATCTGGAGCCGGACCACATCGGGCCGAACGAGCATAAGGACTTTGAGGATTATGTTTTCTGCAAAGGACTGCTCTTTAAACAGTGCAGGACGGGAATCGTCAACTGTGACGATAAGCATTGGGAACAGGTTTTGAAAGATCACACCTGTGCGCTGGAGACTTATGGATTCCACGGGGAGGCTTCCCTGCGGGCAGGGCATCTCACACTGGTGAAAAAACCCGGCGAGCTGGGAGTGGCTTTCGATGTGGAAGGACTGATGGATTTCCATGCGCAGGTGCCAGCGCCGGGACGGTTCAGCGTCTACAATGCGCTTTGCGCCATCGCGATCTGCCGTCATTTTCAGGTGGGAGTGGAGGATATCCGGGAGGCGCTTTTGCGGGCCCATGTCAAGGGGCGTATCGAGATGGTGAAAGTTTCCGACGATTTCACGCTGATGATCGATTATGCTCACAACGCGATGGCGTTGGAGAGCCTTTTGACCACATTGAAAGAGTACGAACCTCACAGGCTGGTTTCGGTCTTCGGCTGCGGCGGCAACCGCTCCAAACTGCGCCGCTATGAGATGGGGGAAGTCAGCGGGAAGCTTGCGGATTTCACGATCATAACATCGGATAACCCCAGGTTTGAGGAGCCTCTCGCGATCATAGAAGATATCAGGACAGGAATGCGTAAGACGACGGGCGCTTACATAGAAATTTCGGACAGAAAAGAAGCGATCCGCTATGCGATCACACACGGTGAGCCGGGGGATATTGTGGTACTCGCCGGAAAAGGACATGAGGATTACCAGGAGATAAAAGGGGTGCAGTACCCCATGGATGAGCGGGTGCTGATCGCGGAAATTCTGGAGGAGGAGGGGATTAAAGTCTCTTGAACAAGGAAAGAAAAGAGTTTCCCTATGCGGATGTCATAGTGGATATTTCCCATGAGAGTGTGGACCGCCCTTTTAGCTACCGGGTGCCGGAGCATCTGAAGGGAAAACTGGAACCGGGCGTGAGCGTTCTGGTTCCGTTTGGAAAAGGAGGGGGAACAAGACAGGGATATGTGATCGCTCTGCGGGACAGAATCTCCTTTGAGGAGAACAGGGTGAAGGAGATTGCCGGAATCGCGGCGGGGGATATGACGGTGTCGGCCGTTTCGGTGCGGCTGGCGGGATGGATCAGGGAGCAGTACGGCTCCACGATGATCGCGGCGTTAAAGACGGTGCTTCCGGCGAAACAGAGAAAACGGAATCTGGAGAAGAAAGAGATATGGCGTCTGCTTTCGCCGGAGGAGACAAAAAGGCTGGCGGAAGACTGCGGCCAAAAACATAGGAACGCCATGGCGAGACTGCTGACGGCGCTCTCGGAGCAGGAGCGGATCCCCATGGAACTGGCGAGGGAAAAGCTGCATATCTCTTCCTCCACGATAAACAGTCTGGAAAAGCAGGGAGCTCTTCTAGTGGAGACGATGCGGGTGTACCGGGATCCGATAAACAGCCTGAGGGAGGCGGAGCAAAAAAGCGCGCCCGGAAGCGGCGGGATTTGCCTCAGCGATGCCCAGAGGAATATCGTTGACAGCATACGGAAGGATTATGACGCGGGTGTCAGAAAAACATACCTGATACATGGAATTACGGGAAGCGGAAAGACGGAAGTCTACATGGCTCTGATAGAAGAGTGTCTGAAAAGGGGAAGGCAGGCCATTGTGCTGATCCCGGAGATCGCCCTGACCTATCAGACCGTATCGCGGTTTTTAAAGCGTTTTGGAGGCAGGGTCTCGGTGCTCCATTCAGGGCTTTCCGCGGGGGAGAAATACGATCAGTGCGAGAGGGCGAAAAACGGGGATATCGATGTGATCATAGGGCCCCGTTCCGCGCTGTTTACCCCTTTTGACAATGTGGGGCTGATCATAATAGACGAGGAGCATGAGCCCTCCTACAAGAGTGAGAACATGCCGAAATATCACGCACGTGAGACGGCAGTCTATCTGGCGTCCCTCCACCGGGCCAGCGTGGTGTTAGGATCGGCCACCCCTTCTCTGGAGAGTTACTATCGTGCGAAACAGGGAGAGTACGGCTTCTTCTACCTGGGGGAGCGGCTGACGGGGAATGTGTTGCCAAAGGTGTACCCCGTGGATTTGCGCCGGGAACTGCGGGAGGGGAACCGTTCCATTTTCAGCAGGAAGCTGCAGGAGTTGATGGAAGACAGGCTGGAGAAAAAGCAGCAGATCATGCTGTTTTTAAACCGCCGGGGATATGCGGGCTTTGTCTCCTGCAGAAGCTGCGGTCATGTGATGAAATGTCCCCACTGCAGCGTTTCCTTGTCGGAGCATAAAAACGGGAAAATGGTCTGCCACTACTGCGGCTATGAGGAACCGGCCGTGAAGAAGTGTCCGGTCTGCTCTTCTCCCTATATATTGGGGTTCCGGGCCGGGACAGAGGCGGTGGAGGAGAGGCTTCACTGTATGTACCCGAAAGCGCGGGTGCTGCGGATGGACGGAGACACCACAAAGAAAAAAGAGAGTTATGAGAAGATCCTTTCCGCTTTTGCTGACGGGGAGGCCGACATTTTGCTGGGGACTCAGATGATCGTGAAGGGCCATGATTTTCCGGCGGTGACGTTGGTAGGGGTGTTGGCGGCGGATATGTCGTTGTTTGCCGGGGATTACCGGGCGGCGGAGCGGACTTTTCAGCTTTTGACCCAGGCGGCCGGGAGAGCCGGACGGGGCAGCGTCCCCGGGGAGGTTGTCATTCAGACCTATAAACCGGAGCATTACAGCATTGTGTACGCCGCAGGACAGAACTATGAAGGATTTTATGAGGAGGAGATCCTGTACCGGGAGATTGGCCTGTATCCCCCTGCGGCCCACATCATGGCGGTGCTTGTCACCGGATCGGATGAGGGGAGGGCACGGTGTCTGGCGAAGGAACTGGCAAAGATCGCGAGGAGGAAAGAGGAGAGCGGGGATCTGGCGGTACTTGGTCCCGGGACAGCGTCTCTGTCCAAATTGAGCGACCATTATCGTTTTGTCTTTTATTTAAAGAGCAGTGATGTTAAAATACTTGCAGGGCAGCGGGAATGTATGGAAGAATATATACAGACTTTACAAAAGTGCCCGGAACAGGTACAATTTGATGTTGACCCCATGAGTGGATATTAAACAGGAGGAGCGGAGGCAGAAGATGGCACTGAGAAATGTGAGGGAACAGGGAGATGCGATTCTCGGAAAGATCAGCAAGGACGTGAAGGAAGTGACCCCCAGAGTGAGGGAGCTGATCGAGGATATGCTGGACACGATGTATGAGGCGAACGGCGTCGGACTGGCGGCGGTACAGGTGGGCGTTTTAAAGAGGATCTTTGTGGTGGATGTGACGGGGGAGGATCCCCATGTCTTTATCAATCCAAAGATTCTGGAGACTTCCGGAGAACAGACAGGCCATGAAGGGTGCCTGAGCCTGCCCGGAAAGACAGGGATCGTGACGAGACCGAACCACGTGAAGGTGGCTGCCTATGATGAAAATATGGAATATTTTGAGCTGGAGGGGGAAGAGCTTCTGGCGAGGGCGATCTGTCATGAGAACGATCATCTGGACGGACATCTGTATGTGGAGAAGGTGGAGGGAGATCTGATGGACGTGGAGGATCTGCAGGAGGAAGAGGAGAGGCAGGCAGAGGATACCTGAACGACGGAGTGAAAAGGATGGATCAGTATGAAAGTGATTTTTATGGGTACACCGGATTTTGCGGTGGGAGCATTGGAAGCGCTGCTCGAGGCAGGACATGAGGTGACGGCGGTGGTGACGCAGCCGGATAAACAAAAGGGGCGGGACCGGAAAGTACAGTTTTCTCCGGTCAAGGAGTGCGCTCTGGCCCATGGGCTAACAGTTTTGCAGCCGGAGAGGATCAAAGCGCCGGAGGCAGTGGAGGAACTTCGAAAATTTGAGGCGGACATCTTTGTGGTGGCTGCTTTCGGGCAGATCCTGTCCAGAGAGATCCTGGAGATGCCACGGTACGGATGCGTAAATATCCATGCCTCACTGCTTCCCAAATACCGGGGGGCGTCTCCGATCCAGTACGCGGTTTTAAACGGTGATGATGTGACCGGTGTGACAATCATGCAGATGGATGAGGGAATGGACACAGGGGACATCCTGACGATGAAGGCGATACCGGTGGAAGACGACGATACCGGCGGGAGCCTGTTCGATAAACTCAGCGTGCTCGGCGCCGAACTTCTGATAAAGACGCTGCCGAGGATAGAGGAGGGTGAAATCATTCCGGTGAAGCAGGATGAGGAGGATGCGACCCATGTGCGTATGCTGACAAAAGATATGGGTAAAATAGAATGGGAAAAGGACGCCGTCCTGTTGGAGAGGCAGGTGCGGGGGATGAACCCCTGGCCAAGCGCTTACTGCGGCCTGCGGGGCAAAGGCCTGAAAATCTGGAGGGCAGAAGTGGCTTCGGAGGAACCGAGAGAGGGGAACGCGCATGCGGGATTGTTCCGGCACAGCGAGGAAAAAGAGATAACGCCCGGCGAGGTGGTGGCTGTGGCGAAGGACAGCATTCATGTGCAGACGGGAAGAGGAGTCCTTGTCCTGAAAGAGGTGCAGCTGGAAGGAAAGAGACGGATGCCTGTGCGGGATTTTCTTCTGGGATGTCCGCTGAAGGTTGGGGAGATTCTGACATAGAGGATAAATGGTGTCGCAGTTTTCGGAGGTGAAAAATGGGTTACGGATATGGATACGGATATTATTATATGGACTGGACATACATTCTTGTTCTGATCGGCGCCGTTCTGTGCATGGCCGCCAGCGCCAGGGTGAACAGCACCTACAGCAAATATGCCAGAGTGCGCAGCATGAGCGGCATGACGGGAGCCGAGGCGGCGCAGCGTATTTTAAATCGAAATGGCATCTATGATGTCCGGGTGGAACATGTCAGGGGGAATCTGACGGATCACTATGATCCCTCCAGGAAGGTGCTGCGCCTCTCGGATGCGGTATATGGAAGCAATTCCGTCGCGGCGGTCGGCGTGGCGGCCCATGAGTGCGGGCACGCGGTGCAGCATCAGAAAGGGTACGCCCCCTTGAAGATTCGCGCGGCCCTTGTCCCGGCTGCGAATATCGGCAGCAGACTGGGAATACCGATCATTCTGCTCGGTATTCTGTTGGGAGGAGCCGGTTCCTTCCTCGCACAGATCGGCATCTGGGTGTTCTCGGCGGCAGTGTTGTTTCAGGTCGTGACATTGCCGGTGGAGTTTAACGCCTCGAACAGAGCGATGGATATGCTGGGACAGTACGGAATTTTAGGACAGCAGGAAGTGGGACATGTGCGAAAAGTGCTGAGCGCGGCGGCGCTCACCTATGTGGCGGCTGCAGCTTCCTCCGTCCTTCAGCTTCTGCGCCTCGTTCTGCTGTTCGGCGGCAGGGGCGGAAGGGACAGAGACTGATGGAAAATACAAGGGAAATTATATTGGACTGCCTGTCAGAGATGGAGAAAGGATCCGTTTTTTGCAATGTGCTGATAAGACAGGTGCTGGGGAAATATGATTATCTCCCGCCGCAGGAAAAAGCTTTTATCAAGCGGGTGACGGAAGGGACGGTGGAACGCCGGATAGAACTGGATTATATCATCGATCAGTTCTCCAGTGTCCCCGTCCCTAAAATGAAGCCGTTTATCAGACAGCTGCTGCGCATGAGCGTCTATCAGTTGTTCTATATGGATGCGGTGCCCGACAGCGCAGTCTGTAACGAGGCGGTGCGCCTTGCGCAGAAGCGGCATTTTCAGTCCCTGAAAGGGTTTGTCAATGGGGTGCTGCGGAATATTGCGAGAAACAGAGAAAAGATAGCGTATCCCGACCGGGAAAAAGACTGGGCGCGGGCGGTGTCCGTCCGTTATTCGATGCCGGAGTTTCTGGTGAAACTCTGGGGGACGGATTACGGCAGAGAGCGGGCGGAGGGAATGTGCCGTGCGCTTCTGGAGGTAAAGCCAGTCAGTCTCAGGATTTCCGAGGAACTTTCGCCGGAGAGGCAGGAGGAGATCGCGGCAGCGTGGAGGAAAAAGGGCCTGCAGTGCGAGAGACATCCCTGGCTTCCCTATGCGTGGCGCTGTCGGAACGTGGACGGGGTACAGAGACTGCCCGGATTTGCGGAAGGGTACGTGACGGTGCAGGATGTGAGCTCCATGCTGGTGACACAGTGCGCGGGGATAGAGCCTGGGGATTTTGTTCTGGATGTCTGCGCAGCGCCCGGGGGAAAGAGCCTGCATGCCTCCTGCAAACTGCGGGGAAGCGGGCAGGTGGAGGCGAGGGATGTGTCGGAGGAGAAGGCGGATCTGCTACGGGAAAATACAGAGCGGACAAAGGCGGCGAACGTGAGGGTAAAAGTCCACGACGCCCGCGTGTTTGACAGTGGGATGGAGGGGAAAGCGGATGTGCTGTATCTGGATCTTCCCTGCTCCGGTCTGGGTATCCTGGGAAAAAAGCGGGATATCAAATATCATGTGTCAGAGGAGAGCTTAGCCTCCCTTGTGGGATTGCAGCGGGAGATCATAGAAAACTGCTGGCGTTACGTAAAACCGGGCGGTATACTTCTCTACAGTACCTGTACGGTTCACCGGGCGGAAAATGAAGAGCAGGTGGAATGGATGTGCGAATCCTTTCCGCTTGTGCCGGAAAGCTTGAACCCGTATCTTCCGGAGGCGCTGATATGTGATGAGGCGGGGAGAGGAATGCTGCAGCTTGTGCCGGGGGTGCATGACTGCGACGGGTTCTTTCTGGCGCGTCTGAGAAGAGAGGGGAGCTGACATTTCGGAGGGGACAAGGAAAGGGGCGGACATGAATAAAACGGACATAAAATCTCTCAGTCTGGAAGAATTGCAGAGGGAGATGGAACAGATGGGAGAAAAGAAATTCCGGGCGGCACAGCTCTATGAGTGGATACATAAGAAGCTGGCCCGGGATTTTTCGGAAATGACAAATCTGTCACTTTCTTTGCGGGAGAAATGCAGGGAGCGCTTTGAACTGGCAACGCTTCGCTCCGTTCAGGTGCAGGAGTCGAAGGCGGACGGCACAAAAAAGTATCTGTTTGAGCTTCCCGACGGCAATACGGTGGAGAGCGTCTGGATGCGGTATCACCACGGAAATTCTGTCTGCATCTCCTCCCAGGTGGGCTGCAGGATGGGGTGCAGATTCTGTGCTTCCACGCTGGGGGGCCTTGTCAGAAATCTGAGTGCCGGGGAGATGTTGGACCAGATCTATGCGGTGACTCTGCTGACCGGGGAGAGGGTATCCAACGTGGTGGTCATGGGGATAGGGGAACCGTTTGACAACATGGAAAATCTGTTGAAGTTTATCCGCATGCTTACGGACGAAAGAGGACAGCATATCAGCCAGCGGGGAATCACCGTATCCACCTGCGGGCTTGTGCCGAATATAAAAAAACTGGCGGAGGAAGAACTGCAGATCACGCTGGCGCTGTCTTTGCACGGTGTGACGGATGAGAAGAGAAAAAAAATGATGCCCATAGCGGAAAGGTACAGTATTTCGGAATTGATGGACGCCTGTCGGTATTATTTTGAGAGGACGTCGCGGCGGATCACCTTCGAGTATGCCCTTGCCGGCGGGGTGAATGACACTAAGGAGGATGCCGAAGGATTGATTATGCTGGCAAGGTTCGTGCATGCCCATGTGAATCTGATACCGATCAACCCGGTGGAGGAGAGGGATTATGCACCTTCGGCCCGGGAGGCGGTGAAAGCATTTCAGACGAAGCTTCTGCAGGCGGGGGTGAATGTGACGCTGCGCCGGGAGATGGGGCAGGATATCGACGGGGCCTGCGGGCAGCTCAGACGGAAGGTTATATCCTGAAAAAGAATACATATTTTGGAAAATATTTGGCAAAATGATAAAAAGGAGGGCAGAAGTGGATTTTTCTTGCCCCTTTGTCATTTATGTGGTAGTATTTTTATTTGTAGAATGATACAAAAGACAGGTTCAGGGGGAAGAAGGCTTTGATGAAAACAGCCTCCTTATCGGATAAGGGGAAACGAAGACAATTGAATCAGGATGTGGTGTACTCCTCGGAATTGCCGGTGGGAAATCTGCCGAATCTGTTTATCATCGCAGATGGTATGGGCGGTCATAAAGCGGGGGACTTCGCCTCGCGCTTTGCGGTGGACACGATCTGCAGGGAGGTGGAACATTCTGCGGGAAGAAGCCCGGAGGAGATACTCCAGAGCGCTATTAATGTGGCGAACACCGGTATTTTTGAACTTTCCAACGATAACCGGGATCTGGAGGGAATGGGCACTACGGTGGTTGCCGCCGTGGTCTACGGAGATTGCCTGAAAGTGGGCAATGTGGGCGACAGCCGTCTCTATATTGTAAATGGAAAGAACATCAGACAGATCACAACAGATCACTCGCTCGTGGAGGAGATGATCCGGATGGGAGGGCTGGATCGCGAGAGCGCAAGGACCCATCCGAATAAGAATATTATCACGAGGGCAGTAGGCGTGACATCTGCGGTTGCGGCGGATTTTTATGAGGTCCGGCTGCAGGAGGGGGACATTATTCTGCTGTGTTCGGACGGACTGAGTAATATGCTGGAAGATGAAGAAATAAGAATGATAGTAAATGCCCAGCGCGACATCATGGAAAAGGCGGAAGCTCTTGTGAGAGCGGCAAATCAAAATGGTGGCAGGGACAATATTTCTCTGATATTGATCGAGCCTGATATCTGACGTATCAGGAAGTCCCGTATGGCTGTTATAGAGTGGAGAAGAGAATAAGAATGATTAAGATCGGAATGATGATAGGAGACCGCTATGAGATTTTGGAAAAGATCGGAACAGGCGGCATGTCAGATGTCTATAAAGCGAAGTGTCATAAACTGAACAGGTTTGTGGCGATCAAAGTGTTAAAGCAGGAATTTTCGGAAAATGCGAATTTTGTGTCCAAATTTCGGACGGAGGCGCAGGCGGCGGCAGGGCTGATGCACCCCAATATTGTCAATGTCTACGATGTGGGGGAAGAGAACGGCATCTACTATTTTGTGATGGAGATGGTGGAAGGCATTACGTTAAAGAAATACATTGAAAAGAAGGCCAGGCTTTCTGTGAAGGAAGCGATCAGCATAGCAATACAGGTTTCCATGGGCATTGAGGCGGCCCACAATAACCACATCATCCACAGGGATATCAAGCCTCAGAATATCATGATCTCCAAGGAGGGCAAGGTGAAGGTGACGGACTTCGGCATCGCGAAGGCCGCTACCAGCAATACCATCACCTCCAACGTGATGGGATCTGTCCACTATACTTCGCCGGAGCAGGCGAGAGGCGGATACAGCGACGAGAAGAGCGATATCTATTCTCTGGGAATTACCATGTTTGAGATGCTCACCGGCAGAGTGCCGTTTAACGGCGAGACGACGGTGGCGATCGCCATCAAACATATCCAGGAGGAACTGCCCTCACCGAGGGAGTTTGTGCCGGAGATCCCGATCAGCGTGGAGCAGATCGTCTTTAAGTGCTGCCAGAAGAGCCCGGACAGACGGTATCAGTCCATGGCGGAGCTGATCGACGATCTGAAGCAGTCGCTGCTGAATCCGGATGAGGATTTCGTGAAGGTGCTGGAGCCGGACAGGAAGGCGTCCACCCGCATGATCACGGAGCGGGAGATGGAGCGGATCAAAAAAGCTTCCGCGGCAAAGGACAACATGGAAGAGAGTATGCGCCTGAACAAGGTGAGGCATACGGATCACGGGGAGGAAGAAGAGGACGATTACGAGGAAGACTATGATCCCCGTATGGAGAAGATCACAACGATACTGGCTGTCGTGGCGGCGATCATCATCGGCTGCATCGTCATCGTGCTGGTAGGCCGGACTTTGGGGCTGTTTCGTCTGAGCGGAAGCCGGGAGGAGGAATCGGTACAGGAGGAAGAGCAGACCGAGCAGGTGGAGATGATAGCCGTCACGGGCATACCGGTAAGGACCGCGCAGGAAAGGCTTGAGCGGTTGGGGTTAAAGACGGAGATCAAATATGTGGAAAATGCCGCTTATCCGCAGAATCAGGTGATCAGTGCCAACGTGGAGGAGGGCATGATGTTGGATCCCGGGACAGTCATCACACTGACGGTCAGCGCCGGTACCGAGGGCGTGACTGTGCCGAAGGCGACGGACATCACCTATGAGGAGGCAAAAAATACTCTGGAGAAGGCGGGCTTCGTGGTGAACAGAAGCGAGAGTTCTTCCGCCACGGTGGAGAGCAATTACGTGATCTCCCAGAATCCGGAGAGCGGGAGCAAGGCCCCCAAAGGTTCCGCGGTGACGATCGTAGTCAGCACCGGCGCGGAAGATTCCAAGGTTCGCGTGCCGGATCTGATGGGGAAAGAAGAGGATGAGGCGATGGCGATCCTGGTGGAGGCGGGACTGCCGCTGGGGAGCGTGGGACGCATCAACAGCGATGATTTTCCGGAAAATCAGGTCTGCTACCAGAGTTATTCGGTGGGATCTTTTGTGGATCCCGGGACGCCGATCGATATCAAGATCAGCATGGGAGGAAAGGCTGAGACTTACAGTTACAGCGGGAATATCACCGGGCCGACCGTGGCGGAGGATCCGGAATATCGGGACGGCGAGACGACAGTAAAGGTGACGATCGTGACGGAGGACGGCACGAAACTGCTGGATACCCAGACCGCATCGTTTCCGTTTGCGGTAAACTACAGCGGGATCAAGTCCGCGACCGGTAAGATCACCTTCCATTATACAAATGTGAAATCCGTGCCGGGGGAAGGCGGAGAGGACTCTCAGCCGGAGGAGATCAGAGAGGAAAAGACGATAGAGAGAACGATAGAGTTTACAAAAGAAAGGTGACCGTTTTAGTATGCAGAAAGCAGAGAGCGCAGTATGCAGGGGAAGATAATCAAGGGGATCGCCGGATTTTATTACGTGCATGCAGGGGACGGACAGATCTATGAATGCAAGGCCAGAGGAATCTTCCGGAAGGAGAATGTGAAACCTCTTGTGGGGGATATGGTGGAGTTGGAAGTGCTGGATGAGGCGGAAAATGAGGGAAGCATCCGGAAAATTCTGCCGAGAAAGAGCAGGCTGATACGTCCTGCGGTGGCAAATATTGACCAGGCGTTGGTGATATTTGCGATTTTGAAGCCGGAGCCGAATTTTAATCTGCTGGACCGCTTTCTGATCATGATGGAGCAGCAGGATCTTCCCTGTATGATCTGTTTTAATAAGAGTGATATCGCTTCCGAGAGGGAGAGGAAGGCTTTGCAGAGCGCCTATGAGACCTGCGGTTATCAGGTGTTGTTTATCAGTGTGAAAGAGCGGGAGGGACTTGATGCGCTTCGGGCTCTTTTACAGGGAAAGACGACGACTGTGGCGGGACCCAGCGGAGTGGGTAAGTCCTCGTTGATCAATTATCTTTATCCGCAGGCGGCGATGGAGACGGGCGCGATCAGTGAAAAGATCGACCGGGGGAAACATACGACCCGCCATTCGGAGATATTTGTGTTGGACCGGGACAGCTATATTATGGATACGCCGGGATTTTCCTCTCTGCAGCTTTTTGACATGGAGAAAGAGGATCTAAAGGACTTTTATCCGGAATTTCGAAATTACGAGGGAGGCTGCCGGTTTCGAGGCTGTGCGCATATCAGCGAACCGGACTGTTGTGTGAAGGCGGCGCTGGCGGAAGGAAAGATCAGCGATGTGAGATATCATAATTATACGGTGCTGTATGAAGAGTTGAAGAACAGAAGGAAGTATTGATATAAACGGGCCGTACGCTTGGCGTACAGCCCGTTGTTGTGTAAATTCGATTCAGCTCCGTCTATCTGTGGAGCAGTTTACGGATAGATGCGAGGAAGGACGTATGTCTGCTTCCGGCAAGATCCTGTGCAAAGTTGTCGCAGTACAGATAACGCTCGGACTTGATCCACGATGGTGTATAGCTGTAGTTGGTTACAAGGTTGTTTGAAATGGTTAACATGAGATGCCCCTCCTTTATTTTTTATTTGTGTTTGCTTTATAAAATAATCATAACATAAAGATAAGAAAATCCAATGGGTCTGAAACCTAAAAATACAGACAAAATATGTACCATCAGCATAAAAGGTGGTAGAATGGAAGCAGAAACGGAAGAAAAAATGAAAGACGTAGGCGGGAGAAATGGGTTTTACGATACAGGATATGATGATAGCAGCGGAGGAGCGCTACCGGATGAAGTATCTGGCGGGCAGGGAGGGGTGGTCCAACTCGATCAGCTGGGTGCATCTGATCGAGGATACGACGATCATAAGAAATTTCTGGGGGAAGGAGCTGGCGGTCACGACAGGGTTAGGTTTTCCGACGGAGGAGGCGATGATGGAGTTAGCCAGGCATCTGGTACAGCGCCATGCGGCAGGGCTGATTGTCAATACCGGAAATTATATCGAAGAACTGCCCGAGAGTCTGCTTGCGTACTGTGAGGAGAACCATCTGCCGCTTCTGACCGTGCCCTGGGAGATCCATCTCTCCGACATGATGAAGGATTTCAGCATCCGAATCTTTGTGCAGGGAAGCACCGATGAGCAGGTTGTGAACGCGCTGATCGCGGCGGTGGAGCAGCCGGACAATCAGGATGCGTACCGGAAAACGCTGCTGCCGTATTTTGATGTGGACGGAACCTTTCAGGTCATGCTCATCGCCAGCGAGGGATTGGATTCGATGGATACGGTGGACAGAAGAAAGCTGTCCTATAGGCTGCAGATGTATCTGGAGCAGATCACGCACAACGGGAGTTTCTTTTACTACAATTCGTTTTTTGTGCTGGTTGTAAACGCATTAAAGCCGGAGCTTGTGATCGAGCTGGGCGAGGGGATGTTAAAGAGGGCGCATAAGCGGATGCCGGATAGACCGCTCTATGTGGGCGTGGGAAGTCAGGTGACGGATATCGAAAACCTTTCGGTCAGCTACCGCAGGGCGGAAGCGGCGGCACAGAGAGCGATGGGAACAAAAACTGCGCTTTTGCAGTTTGAGGAGATGGGGATTTACCGCCTGCTGTACAGCTGTACGGATACCGGGCTGCTGGCAGAGATTCAACAGGAGACTTTATCTGTGCTGGAGGAGTATGACAGGCGGCATAACTCGAACTATGTGGAGACGCTGCGGTGTTATCTGGAACAGGACGGCAGCATACAGGCGATGGCGCAGAGTATGTTCACGCACCGGAACACGATCATCTACCGCATGAACAATATCAAAAAGCTGCTGGGCACGGATCTTGCCACCCCTGCAGAGCGCCTGCCGTACCAGATTGCGTTTTATATACGAGGTATGTAGGGGGGAGTTCCGGAAAGTAGAATTTCAGAAATTCCTGTTTGGCTGTGGAATAAGTGCGTTAGAATCGTAATGGAAATTTGACATCGCTGACAAAAAGGATAGGTGTTAAAGCTCTTCAACAAACAGAATGAAAACAAGAGAATACAGAAGAGAGAAGAAAATATCAATTTCCAATAAAGCAAAGGCTTGCCCCGAATGCCCAGTTGGCATTTCAACATCTAATAATAACATCCTGTGTTATGTCGAGCCAGATCAGAGGAATTCAGGTAAGAAAAGGCGGATTAATGTCCGTTTCAAGCGATTAAATTCGATAATGAAATAGTTATTATATCCCCCATTTGAAATGGGGGCCGAGGCAAAGCCG
>CANRWP010000057.1 GCA_947643595.1 uncultured bacterium
AAAATGGAGCCGTTGTGGCTCCATTTTAGACCTTATAAGTGGCAAACACGGGTTGTATCACAGTTTACCCCGATTACCATTGCGGGACAGGGATTTATATCGATAGCAGCCGTGATATTCGGGAAATGGACGCCTCACGGTGCATACGGGGCATGCCTGCTGTTTGGATTTGCGCAGGCTTTGACGGTGCTGCTCGGAGGAGGAGAATCTGTGATACCATCGCAGATACTGGCAATGCTTCCTTATATACTGACGATAGTGATGCGGGTGCTTTTCGTAGGGCGTGGCGTGGCGCCGAAGGCCAGCGGAAAACCGTATGAGAAAGGTTCGAGAACCTGATGATGAGGGGGGAAGATTGTGAGTGATTTCCTTGAAGTGATGAACAGTCTCTCGGGAGAAAAGAAAGATAAACTGCAGAAAATGTTTGCAAATGTGCCGTACTGGATGTTAGACAGACTGCAGGTGTGTAATCTGCAGAAAAATACCGCATTTATCAGAAGAGGGGAACCGGCGGGGATGATCTATGTGCTGATAGCGGGAAACGTGAAGGCGGCGGATGACCGTATTTTTGAACTGGTATATGACTACACATGGTTTGAGCCGCTGGAGATCTTCGGCGCGATGGAATTATATATGGGATATGACAATTATATCACCACACTCATCACAATGACAAAGTGCAGACTGATCGGTATACCGAGGAACCTTTATAAAGAGTGTCTGATGCAGAATGCGGATATGGTGCTTGAACAAACGAGGGATATGATGCGTACACTCAACGACCAGGCACGCAAGGAAAGAGACTTTCAGTTTTTGAGCGGCACAGAAAGGCTGGCATATCTGTTTCTGCTGAGATACAGGAGGCATGCGGTGAATGGAAAGCTGACGATCCGGCTGACGCGGGAGGAAATGGCAAAACAGTCAGGGACAAACGTGCGCACCGTGTGGCGTTCTCTGCGGGAAATGCAGGACAGGGGACTGGTAAGCAAATCGGGAAGATATATCACAATCGAAAAAAAGCAGTATGAGAAAATAAAGGAACAGTTATTGAAAGAGACGGAAATAGAGCTGGATTAGATTAGGAGGATATGGATATGGATAAAAGAAAAATTATTCTGGACTGTGATCCGGGGCATGACGACGCGATAGCGATCATGCTTGCGGCGAAAAGCGATGTGCTTGAGCTGCTTGGTATATCGGTGGCGGCGGGAAATCAGACGGTGGAGAAAACAGTAAAGAATGCGTTGAATGTTTGTCAGTATCTGGATTTGGATATACCTGTCTATCAGGGATGCAAGCAGCCGATGATCAGAGAAAAACAGATGGTGGCAGGGGATATCCACGGGGAGAGCGGTATGGACGGCCCGGTTTTTGCACCGCTGACAAGGACTGCGGAAAAGAAGCACGGCGTGCAGTTCATCATAGATACATTGCTGGAATCGGAAGGGGATATCACGGTGGTCACAACGGGGCCGATGACAAATCTGGCGATGGCGATGAGGCTGTGTCCGGAGATCATTTCCAAAATAAAAGAGGTCGTGTTGATGGGAGGCAGCTATCAGCTGGGCAATGTGACGCCGGCGGCTGAGTTTAATATAATCGTGGATGCGGATGCGGCGCATGTGGTCTTTACGTCAGGCTGTAAGATCACTATGGTGGGACTGGATGTGACGAGAAAAGTTCTGTGTTTCCCGGAAATTGTGGAGAGAATGGGGAGACAGGATAATGCCGCCGCGAAACTGTTTGTGGATTTAATGAGATTTTTCAATAAAAGCCAGAAGGAAGTGTACGGCTGGGAAGGCGGTCCTCTGCATGATCCGGTGACGATCGCTTATCTGATAGCCCCCTCGGTGCTGACGGTAAAGGAAATGTATACGGAGATAGACATTAGAAGCGAACAGAGTTATGGTCGAACAAACTGCGATTTCTTCCACTATTCCGGGAAGAAGGCGAACAGCAGCGTGGCGGTGGATATCGATGTGGAGAAATTCTGGGATATCATTGAGAACGGGATCAGACAGTATTCGCAGGGAGGCAGGGGATGAAAGTGCTGAATTACGGTTCGCTGAATATGGACTATGTATATACGGTGGATCATATGATTAGAGAAGGGGAGACGCAGTCGTCCTCAGGGCTGAAGACGTTTTGCGGCGGCAAAGGGCTGAACCAGTCCATTGCACTGGCGAAAGCGGGGATTCCTGTGTACCATGCGGGAATTGTTGGAGAGGACGGAGATATGCTGCTTGAGCTCTGCAGAGATAATGGCGTTGACATTACCTATGTGAAGAGGCTTCCTGTAAAGGGTGGCCATACTGTCATACAGGTGGATCGAGAAGAACAAAACAGTATCATTCTGTACGGCGGGACAAATCAGATGCAGACGGAGGAAGATATTGACCGGGTGCTGAATGATTTTGGAGCGGGGGATTATCTGTTGCTGCAAAATGAGATAAACCTGTTGGATTACATAATTGACAGGGCCTATGCAAAGGAAATGAAGATCGTACTGAACCCTTCTCCCTATAATGAAAATCTGAGCGAATGTGATCTGTGTAAAGTATCCCTGTTTTTGCTGAATGAGATTGAAGGCGAGCAGATGGCGGGCGGTTCCGATGAAAATAGGATATTAGAGCATCTTGCGGAAAAATTTCCCGAGGCGGCTTTCGTGCTTACTCTTGGAAAAGCCGGAGCAGTCTACTTTGACGGAAAAGAAAAAATATTTCAGAATATTTTTGAAGTGGAAACAGTTGATACCACGGCGGCGGGAGACACATTTACGGGATTTTTTATAGCTTCCCTTATACGAGGAGAAGGTGTGAGGGCGGCGCCGTCGATTCCCACAATGGAGGAGGTTGAGAGAGGTATTTCATAGATAAGTTTTTGGTTGATATATATTATATGATATAATAACTGCCAAAGGAAACGAAAGAGTTTCTTTGGCAGTTATTATGGGTAAAAACCGATGAAATGGAAAGAAAGCGATTGAGACGAACCCTGAATGGAATGGGATCTTTGAGGAAAATATCAGCCCGGAATATCTGATCCCGATACTGTCCCATGTAACAGGGCAGACTATTGTGCGGGAAAAGACGCTGATGATACCGAATGAAATACAATTTTTTCCTTCCCGGTTGGCAAGGTGGACATCAAAACTTTGTGTCCGATGGGTATGGAGGAGTTTATGATCGTCGTGCGCAGGACACAATTCTGACAAGCTAAGGGCGGAATGACCGATACTGATCAAAGTCAAAACGGCGAATAATACGAATGCGAAAAGCCTGAAAAACCGTTCCGTCTTACGCTGAGTTCTGCATTTAAAATTTTATAGTTCCTCTTTATCTCGTGGAATCCCGTATGATAAATTCCGTGTTCAGAAGAATCTGCCTGTCCGGTGCGGAAGGGTTCAGGATCTTTTCCAGCAAAATGGAGCAGGACTGTTGACCAAGCTGGAAACAGGGCTGCCGGATCGTGGTGATCGTGGGCAGAGTCATGCGGGAAGTCTCCACATTGTCAAATCCAATCACAGATATATCTTCCGGAACCCGAATGCCGTGCTGCTGCGCGGCATTGATTGCTGCTGCGGCAAAGACGTCGGAGCAGGTAAAGAAGGCATCCGGTCTCTGCTCCGCGTTCAGAGCCTGAGAGATGGCAGAGTGGGCCAGGGTGTAGTCGATGGAAGGTATCGTGATATTCCACTCGGGATGAACCGGAAGCCCGGCGCTTTTCAGTGCTTTCAGGTATCCCTCCCTGCGGTGCCGCGCATACTTATATTTCAGGCTGCAGTTGACAAAGCCTATATTTTTACAGCCTGTGGAGATCAGATAATTTACCGCTTTATAGGCGGCGGTAACGTCGTCGATGCTGATGTAGGAGCATTCATAATCGTCCGGATATTCACAGCACATTGCCATGGGACAATATCTGCTGATCAGGTTGAGAAGATCGGGGGGCGGGGAGGAAGAGAGCCACAAAACTCCCTTAAAGCCGCCCTTTTTTACCAGATTGGTGAGATGGACATGGTCCAGATAAATGTCCTTCGTCGGGATCAGAAACACTTCAAAATCGTTCTCATGGGCGGTCTGCTGGATCCCGTCGATAATGCGCGCGTAAAAAGGATTGGCGAAATCCGGTACAAAGGTGAGGATCGTCTGGTAGGAGGAGACGGATTTTATCTGATTGGAATCGTAGCCGAGCTCATCCATGGCCTGCAGTACCTTGTGCCTGGTGGAGAGAGAAACCGTGTCCTTGCGGTTGAGGATGCGGGAGACGGTGGCGATGGAGACGCCGGCCTTGTTTGCGATATCCGTGATCGTGACTTTTGTACTCATATAATCTTCCTCGCTTTCTATATATCATATCTGTACCAAACCACTGTCATAAGTATACCATGCACAGACAAAAATGTAAAGAAAAATGTAAAATGTAAAAATAAAGTGTAAATAAATGCGGATAAATTATGTAAAAAGTGACAAAAATAGACGCGTAAAATCGTGCATATTATGGAAAACGATGGCATACAAGGAGAAGTGAATTGACACAAATGAAAATATAATGTAAAGTAATGTAAAGAAACAGCAAACCCAACAACCAACCAAAAAGGAGGATCTTTATGAAAAAGAAACTATTGAGCGTATTGCTGTGTGCAGTAATAGCGGGGACATTGCTTGCAGGCTGCGGTAAGAGCGAGCAGGAGAGCGCTCCGGCGGCCAGCACCGGAGAAGAAGCTGAGCAGGAAACTCCGGCTGAGGAGCCGGCGGCGGAAGAGGAAGCACCTGCGGCGGCAGCGGGCGGAACCATTTACATACTGGGGCCTACCCCCGACCATGGCTGGACGGCACAGGCGGGCGTATATGCGGAACAGAAAGCGGAAGAGATCAACAGCAAGGGTGAGTACAAGGGCGTTTACATGTCGGCATCCAGCGGTGAGGAGCAGGTGGATCAGGTGCAGACCATCCTCGCCAACGGCGATGCAGTCGGCGTTGTATTCTTCGCTCTGGAAGACTCCGCAAAAGCGGGGCAGGAAGCGCTGATCGCTGAGAATATTCCGTTCATCTCCTTCGACAGGATCATCGAAGGCCCCGACAAATATGCTATCCTGAACGCTTCCGGCGACAACTGGGCGTGCGGCGCAGGTATCGCATACTGGCTGCAGCAGAAAGGCATGGAGCCCGGCGCAACGCTGGTGACGCTGATCGGTGACAACGGAACCGTATGTTCCCGCCGTCAGGAAGGTTTTGAGCAGTTCCTGAGAGGCGAGCTGGAATACTATGACGATGTGACCGGCGAGTCCTACAAGACGACGGCTGTGTGGACACAGGAAGAGATCGATGCACTCTGCGCGGATTACAAGTATGTGTGTAACTGGAGCGCAGACGGCGCGTATGAATATCTGGAGCAGAAGCTGGCGGATATCGTAAAAGCTGCCAAGGCGAACAACAACAAACTGTTCATCTACTCGATGGACGATGAGATGACATTCGGCGTGCTGAATCTGCTGGAGGCAAATGCGGTGGACGATGCGACGAAGAAAGATATGGAAGACATGGAAGTTTACATCTCCGCAATCGGCGGCATGCAGGAACTGTACGACGTGATGAGCGGAAGCTCCTCCCAGTCCGGCACGGCGGACCAGTATTTTGACGATATGATGTCCGTATACTTCTCGCCGAAGATGATGACGAATGTTATCGGCTATATGGAAGACTACCTTGCAGGCAACTGGGAATACGAGGTGGGCGAAGGCAAATATGAAGTGGTTTGGATCGTAGACAAAAATAATGTATCTGAGTATGAAGGCTTTACAGGACACTGACCACCCATCTAAGTGAGAGGATGTTCGGATACGGGAAAGCTCCTGTATCCGGACATTTTGCCTTTATTAGGAAACAAACGGAGAAGTGCATATGAACAATATATTGGAAATGCGGAATATTACAAAGGCATTCGGCGGCGTGCAGGCCCTGACGAACGTCCATCTGGAGGTGGCGGAGGGGGAGATCCATGCGCTGATGGGGGAAAACGGCGCCGGAAAATCCACGCTGATGAATATTCTGACAGGCGTGGTCCCTATGGACGCCGGGAAGATCGTCTTTGACAAAAAGACTTATGTACATCCCACGATCAGACAGATGGAGGCGGCGGGCATCGCCTTTGTGCATCAGGAGATCAATGTGATCAACGACCTGATGGTGTACGAAAATATTTTTCTGAACAGGGAGATCCAGAATAAATGGCATGTGCTGGAAAAAAAGAGGATGATTCGGGAGACGGAAGAACTGTTTGAGCGCCTTGGTGTGAAGATCGATCCGATGCAGATGGTGTCGGAGCTAAAGACCAGCGAAAAGCAGCTCCTGGAGATCTGCCGTTCCCTCCATGCGAACGCGAAGCTGCTGATCCTGGATGAACCGACGACGGCGCTGAGCAACGAGGAGATCAGCCATCTGTTCGGGATCCTGAAAAAGATGAAACAGGAGGGGACCTCGTTTATCTTTATATCTCACAAGATGCCGGAGATCTTTGAGATCGCGGACAGATATACGGTCTTTCGAAACGGGTGGTTTGTGTCGAGCGGTCCGATCTCGGAGACTACGCCCCAGAAGATGACGACGGATATGATCGGCGTGGAGTATGCGGAGAAGGACGTGTACCACCCGAGAAAGCTCGGGGACATAGTGCTGCGGTTAAACCGGCTGTCGGGGCACGGATTTTCGGATGTGGATCTGGAGGTGAGAAAAGGAGAGATCGTCGCCTTCACAGGCCTTGCGGGCTGCGGGGCTAGCGAACTGATGCAGACCATGTTCGGCGTGCTCCCGATCGAAAACGGATTCGTGGAAGTGGCGGGGAAGAAGATAAACGGCAGGATATACCAGTTCATGAGAAACCGGGTGGCGATGCTGCCCTCCAACAGGAAGGAAAATTCCGTGATACCGGATATGACGATCCTCGAAAACATGCAGATCGCGGAACACAGGCTCTCCCGGAAAAAACCGGTGATCTTCCGGCGGGAGGAGGAGAAGAAGTACGAGGAACTAAAGGAGATGCTGCACATAAAAGCGGAGGATCCGGACGCTCCCATCAACTCGTTGAGCGGCGGAAATCAGCAGAAGGTATTCCTGGCCAAGTGGCTGAATACCGATGCGGATGTCCTGCTCTTTGACAATCCGACGCAGGGCGTGGACGTGGGGGCGAAGGCGGAGATCTATCAGCTGATCCTGGAATTTGCGGAGGAAGGGAAGACGGTGTTGATCAATACACTGGAGATACCGGAAATCAAAAAAGTTTCTGACAGATGTGTCGTGTTTTATGAGGGAAGGGTGGCGAAGGTGTTTGAACACGAGGAGATAGATGAGAAAACCGTCATGATGTATTCGACAAACGCAGTGAAGGCGGCCGGAGGTAATAAAAATGGCAAATAATAAAACAAACAACAAATCAGGGGTAAATATAGGGAAAATGCTGATGCAGAGCTGGTCGAGGTACAGCTACGTCTTCGTGCTGCTCATCATCCTGATCGTGTATGCGGTCACCATCAACGCGGGCGGAAATAATTTTAACAGCAGGCATATCACAGGTATCCTGTCGAGCCAGAACACCGTCATCGTGGGAACCATAGCGATCGGCATGGCTCTCGTCATCATCACCGGGCAGATCGATCTGTCGGTGGGCTCCGCTCTGGTGCTGTGTACGGGCGTGACGATTCTGGTATACAATATGACGAACGGGAACGTCTTTCTCATGATCCTGACGGCGCTGGCGGCTGGGCTGCTCTGCGGACTGATCAACGGTCTTCTGGTGGGGCTTGCGAAGATGCCGCCGTTTATCGTGACGCTGGGTACCATGCTGATCTACCGCTCCCTCACGCTGTCTTTTGTGCGGGAGATCGATCCGGCGTACACGGGATCTTCCAGCAGCCAGTTTTCCATGCTCAGCGATATGGCGTCCTACGATTTTCTGAGGATGAAATTCGGAACGGGAAGCCTGAAGATCGGAAACATCCAGCTTCCCTACATCACGTTTTTGTTTGTGGCGCTCACGATATTCTTTATCTTTATGATGTCCAAGACAAAATTCGGGAAGAGCATCTACGCGGTGGGCAGCAACGAAAAGACATCCCACCTCACCGGCATCAGCGTACAGTGGGTAAAGGTCTCGGTTTTTGTGATCACGGGGCTGCTCGTGGGGGTAGCGAGCTTTATCCAGGCGTGTAAGATCGGCAATGTGACGCCGGCGTCCTCGGGGACATCCTACGAGATGTACGCGATCGCGGCTGTCGTGCTGGGCGGCGTGAACATGGCGGGCGGCCGCGGAAAGATCCTCGGCGTATTTTTCGGGGCGCTCTCGTACACCACGATCAATCTGATTATTGTGAGCATTCCCCAGCTCAGCACGGACATTCAGGATACCTTCCAGGGCATCGTGCTGATCGCCGTAATCTTTATCCAGACGGTCGGGCCGGTCATCAGGGAGAAATTTGTGGAGCTCCGCAAGCGGGCGCAGAACACGGACAAATAGGAAGCGGAACATATCAGGAAGAGGAGACGAACATGAGTATAAAAATCGGAATTATCGGGTGCGGTAAGATCGCACAGGTCAGGCATATACCGGAATATGCGGCGAATCCGCATGTGGAGATCGCCGGATTCTATGACCTGAACAGAGAGAGGGCGGAGGAACTGGCAAAAAAGTACGGCGCTGCGGCTTACGCATCCTACGAAGAGCTGCTGGCGGACGGAGAGATCGATGCGGTCAGCGTCTGCGCGGCGAACAACGCCCATGCAGAGATATCCATCGCGGCACTGAAGGCGGGAAAACACGTGCTCTGTGAAAAACCCATGGCGGTCACGCTGGAGGAGTGTGAAGCGATGGTGGCAGCCGCAAAGGAGGCGGGAAAGTATCTGATGATCGGTCAGAACCAGAGGCTGGCGAAGGCGCATGTGAAGGCGAAGGAGCTGATCGCGGAGGGAGCCATTGGAAAAGTGCTGACCTTCCGTACGATCTTCGGGCACGGCGGACCGGAGACGTGGAGCGTGGATCCTGGAAAGAACGTGTGGTTCTTTGATAAATCGAAAGCAGCGATGGGTGCGATGGCGGATCTCGGAATCCACAAGACGGACCTGATCCAGTATATGCTGGGCGAAAAGATCGTGGAGACGCAGGCTGTTCTGACGACGTTAGATAAGCAGGACGCTTCGGGAGAGCTGATCGGAGTGGATGACAACGCGGTCTGCATCTATAAAATGGAAAGCGGAGCCATCGGCACGATGACGGCGAGCTGGACCTACTACGGGGCGGAGGACAATACGACCGTCATCTACGGGACGAAGGGCATCATGCGCCTGTATGACGATCCGAAATATTCCGTGAAGGTCATCTATGCAGATGGTACGGAGACGGACTATCAGATTGACCAGATCCAGACCAATGACAACCAGACCAGTTCGGGCGTGATCGATCTGTTTGTGAAGTCCCTCGTGGAAGATACGCCGCCGGAAATTTCCGGGGAGAGCGTGCTCCATGCGATGCGCGCTGTATTTGCCAGCATCCGGTCGTCGGAGGAGGGAAGAGCGGTCCGGGTGTAGCGGAGTGTGAATGCGTTGCCGGACGGCAGTGAGGGAAGGCTGAGAACAGAATAAAGGAATGTTGTGGAAAGGTATGGTGACAATATATGAAACTGGGACTTGTAAGCGCGATATTGGACGGCTGGAATTTTGAGGAGATGATAGACACGGTGTCGGAGATGGGGTTCGCCTGCGTGGAGGTGGCATGCTGGCCTCAGGGGAAGGCGGAGCGGCGCTATGCCGGCGTCAGTCACATCGATGTGTCGGAAATGACAGATGAGAAGGCGGCGTATATCCTGGACTACTGCAAACAGAAAAATGTGGAGATATCGGCGCTCGCTTTTTATCCGAACACGATGGACGGCAATCTCAAGAAGCGGCAGGAAAACATTGCGCATTTAAAGAAAGTGATAGAGGCATCCGCCCGGCTCGGGGTGAATATGGTGACGACCTTTATCGGGCGCGATTCCGAAAAATCGGTGGAGGAAAACATTGAGCTTTTCCGGGAGATCTGGCCTCCGATCATCGCGTGTGCGGAGGAGAGAAAGGTGAAGATAGCCATAGAAAACTGTCCGATGCTGTTCGGAAGAGACCAGTGGCCCGGCGGACAGAATCTGATGACGACCCCCGTCATCTGGCGGAAGCTGTTTGGGATCATCGATTCGGAGTATTTCGGGTTGAATTATGACCCGAGCCATTTCATCTGGCAGCAGATGGACTATATCAAACCGCTCTATGAGTTTAAGAATAAGATCTTTCATGTGCACTATAAAGATATCAAATTGTACAGAGACCGTCTCGAGGAATGCGGCGTTATGGCGTATCCGTTGGATTACATGTCGCCGAAACTCCCGGGGTTCGGCGATGTGAACTGGGGATATTATGTTTCGGCGCTCACCGACATCGGATACGAGGGCTATACCTGTATCGAGGTGGAGGACAAGGCGTTTGAGGGCAGCAGAGAGAGGGTGCTCGACAGTATCCGCCTCTCGAAGAGATATCTGGAGCAGTTTGTTATTTAACAAAAAGCCGCCATCTTTCGGGATGGCGGTTTTGCGTTTACGGAGATGAAGGGATTTGAACCCTTGCGCCGGTTGCCCGACCTACCGCATTTCGAGTGCGGACCCTTCAGCCACTTGGGTACATCTCCAGAGACTGTAAATATTATAACGGCTTTATGGAAAACAGTCAAATTATATTTCAAAAATGTTGCACGAAAAAATGTCTGATTTTTCGGCAGAATAAAATATTGTGGCGTCAGGAAAAATATACTATAATATATTTGGTGAGAGCCTTGGAAGATAGAGAGTATTTTCCGGGAATGATCGGGAAGATGGCAAAATAAACGGTATGAAGGAGGAAATCAAATGAAACGAATCGGTATGCTTACCAGTGGCGGAGACTGTCAGGCGCTCAATGCGGCGATGAGAGGCGTAGTAAAATGTTTGTCCTGCAGCGGGGAACCCGTGGAAATTTACGGCTTCCTGGAGGGGTATAAAGGACTGATCTACGGCAACTTCAGAATGCTTACAGGGGCGGACTTTTCCGGTATTTTGACAAAGGGCGGCACGATCCTGGGAAGCTCCAGAACACCTTTTAAACTGATGAGAGAGCCGGACGAGAACGGATTGGACAAGGTGGAGGCGATGAAGCAGAATTACTATAAGCTTCGTCTGGACTGCCTTGTGATCCTGGGCGGCAACGGAACTCATAAGACAGCGAACATGCTGAGAGAAGAGGGACTGAACGTTGTGACGCTGCCGAAGACGATCGATAATGACCTCTGGGGAACGGACATGACTTTCGGATTCCAGAGCGCTGTGAATATCGCGACGGACTGCATCGACTGCATACATACCACGGCGGCTTCCCATGGACGTGTGTTCATCGTGGAGGTTATGGGACATAAGGTCGGCTATCTGACATTGAACGCAGGTATGGCAGGCGGAGCGGATATCATTCTGATCCCTGAGATTCCTTATGATATTAAGAAAGTTGTGGATGCCATCAACAAACGTTCTGAACGTGGGAGCAAATTTACGATCCTCGCGGTAGCTGAGGGTGCGATCTCCAAAGAGGACGCGGCTCTCTCCAAAAAAGAATACAAGAAAAAAATGGCGGACTATAAATATCCTTCTGTTTCCTATGAGATCGCTGAAAAGATCCAGAAGAAGACAGGGCTCGACGTTCGTGTCACTGTGCCCGGACATACCCAGAGAGGCGGAAGCCCCTGCCCTTACGACCGCGTATTTGCGAGCCGTCTCGGCGCGCAGGCGGGCCGCATGATTCTGAACGGTGAGTACGGCTTCATGGTGGGCTACAGGAATCGTGAGATCGTGAAAGTTCCGCTGGAGGATGTCGCTGGCAAACTGAAGATGGTTGAGCCGGATTCCGATATTATTCAGGAAGCGAAGATGCTGGGCATCAGCTTTGGCGATTAAACTTCCGAAGAGGATTGAATTTATAAAATGTAAAAAAGTCCCGCAGCTGCCGTGAGTGGCTGCGGGATTTTAAAAGAGGAGAAGAATCGATGTCATATATGGCGCTTTACCGCAAATTTCGCCCGCTGTGTTTTGAGGATGTAAAAGGGCAGGAACATATTGTGAGGACGTTGAAAAACCAGATCAGGGCGGATCGGGTCGGCCATGCCTACCTGTTTACGGGGACGAGGGGAACCGGCAAGACGACGGTCGCAAAGATTCTGGCGAGGGCGGTAAACTGCGAGACGCCGGTGGACGGGAGCCCCTGCGGGGAGTGTACCGCCTGCAAAAACATTCTTGCAGGCACGGGGATGAATGTGATCGAGATGGATGCCGCTTCCAACAATGGTGTGGATGACGTGCGGGAGATCGTGGAGGATATCTCCTATTCTCCTGCGGTCGGAAAATATAAAGTTTATATTATCGATGAGGTTCACATGTTATCTGCAGCCGCTTTCAACGCGCTTCTCAAGACGTTGGAGGAGCCGCCGTCCTATGTGATCTTTATCCTGGCGACGACGGAGGTGCACAAGATACCGATCACGATATTGTCCCGCTGTCAGCGCTATGACTTTAAGAGAATTTCCATTGAGACGATCGCGGAAAGGCTGCGGGAACTGATGGATGAGGAGAAGGTGCAGGTGCAGGAGAGGGCGATTCGCTATATTGCCAAGACGGCGGATGGTTCCATGAGGGATGCGCTGAGTCTTCTGGAGAGATGTATTGCCTTTTACTACGGACAGGAGCTGACTTACGATAGAGCGCTGGAAGTGTTGGGGGCGGTGGATACCGATGTGTTCAGCAGGCTGTTGCGCAGCGTTCTGGAAGAGGATGTGACAGGCAGTATTTCCCTGCTGGAGGAAGTGATCATGCAGGGGCGGGAGCTGGTGCAGTTTGTGGCGGATTTTACATGGTATCTGCGCAATCTTCTTTTGCTTAAGTCTTCTGATAGCGGAGAGATGGAAGATGTGATAGACGTCTCCACCGATAATCTGAAAAGGCTGAAGGAGGAGGCGAAGATGGCGGAGATTGGGACGGTCATGCGCTATATCCGGGTGCTCTCAGAGCTCTCCGGACAGCTTCGTTTTTCCATGCAGAAGAGAATTATGACGGAAATGACGTTGATCAAACTCTGCCGCCCTCAGATGGAGATCGATACGGAGTCTCTGGCGGACAGAGTCAGGGCGCTGGAACGCAAAGTGGAAAACGGAATTCCGGTGCAGAGCGTTTCTCAGCAGGCGGCAGCGGGAGAGGCGTCCGGAGGGATGACAAAAAATGACAATGGTGTCATAAAGAAACCGATCCCCAAAGCGATACCGGAGGATATAAAGCAGGTTGTGGAACAGTGGGGGCGCATTGTCAACAACATTGAGCAGCCGATGAGAACCTATCTGCGGGGGGTGCGGCTGAGCATAGACGACAATGAGAAGCTGGTGCTTGCCGTTTTGGACAGCACGCATTACGACTGGCTCTCCACGCAGGCGCACAAAGAGGAACTGGAGGGGACCATCTCGGGCATGGTCGAAAAACAGGTGGAAGTGCGGTTGGAACTGGCGGCGGATGAGAGAGAGCTGGACATGCATTATCCCGATCTGGGTGAAATTTATATGGAGATAGAGGAAGAGTAGAAAGGTAAATCCTGCAAGATTTGTGGTTTACGAAATGAGGATTTTGAGGTAGAATCAACCTATACGGAAAGACCGAGGAGCGAAGGCGGTCAGATGGAGGGAAAAGATGGCAAAGAGAGGCGGCTATCCGGGAGGCATGATGGGAATGCCCGGAAATATGAACAATCTGATGAAACAGGCGCAGAGAATGCAGCGCCAGCTGGAGGAGAGCCAAAAGGAACTGGAGACGAAGGAATTTACGGCGAAAGCGGGGGGCGGTGCAGTGGAAGTGACCGTCACCGGCAAGAAGGAGATCACAAAGATTAAACTTTCCGAGGAAGCGGTGGACCCGGAAGATATTGAGACACTGGAAGATATGATCATGGCGGCGGCAAATGAAGCGCTGAAACAGGCGGATGCGGCAAACGGCGAGCTGATGGGCAAAATGACAGGAGGCCTGCCTTTCTGATGGAACTTTACAGCGGCTGTATCAATAAACTGATCGAGGAACTGGCGTCTCTCCCGGGCATCGGTGAAAAGTCGGCGCAGAGGCTGGCATTTTATATTATCAATATGCCCGGAGATCGAGTGGCGAGGCTGGCGAAAATATTGACGGAAGCGAGGGAGAACGTCCGGTATTGCACGGAGTGTTTCACGCTGACGGACAGAGAGAAATGCCCGGTCTGCGAGAATCCGCACAGGGACCATAAAATTATCATGGTGGTGGAGAACTCGAGGGATCTGGCGGCCTACGAGAAAACCGGAAAATATGACGGCGTCTATCATGTGCTGCATGGCTGTATTTCTCCGATGCTGGGCATCGGACCGGGGGATATCCGGCTGAAAGAATTGATGGTGCGCCTGGAAAGCGATGTGGCGGAGGTGATCATCGCCACAAATTCTTCTCTTGAGGGGGAAACTACTGCGATGTATATCAGCAAACTGATAAAGCCGACGGGGATCAAAGTGACCAGGATAGCCAGTGGTGTGCCGGTGGGAGGCGATCTGGAGAACATTGACGAGGTGACGCTTCTGCGCGCCCTGGAGGGCAGAGTGGAATTGTAAATTTGGTGCACCGCAGGGTATGTGCGGAACTGGAAACAGCAGATGCCCGAGAGGTGCACAGGACAATTTGCTGATGCGAAAGCGGCAGAAAATTAGTCCTGAGAGCATGGTGCACCGCAGGGTATATGCGGAACTGGAATAGGAGGACACATGAGCATAATCAAAAAAGTTTTCGGAACAGACAAGAAGAGCAGAAAAGCAGTGTACGAATACAGCATCAAGAACGATAAAGGGATGTGTGCGAAGATCCTGAATTATGGTGGCATTATCAGAGAGCTGTGGGTGCCGGATAAGAACGGAAAGCTGGCTGACGTTGTGCTGGGGCATGACGACCTGATGCCCTATTATGAGAACGAAGGCTTTCTGGGGGTTGCCGTGGGACCGAGCGCGAACAGGATCGGCGGAGCGAAATTTGAGATCGATGGGGTGGAATACCAGATCCCGGTGAACGAGAACGAGAACAATCTGCACAGCGACAAAGAAAACGGTTATCATGTGCGTGTGTTTGATGTGGAGGAGGGAAAAAACAGTATAAAATTGTTTTTGCAGGACGAAGATGGCAGTATGGGATTCCCGGGCAACAAAAAACTGGAGATCACCTATACGGTGACGGAGGAGAATGAACTGCGGATAGACTATCATTTTACCAGCGATAAGCGGACGGTCCTGAACCCTACGAACCACAGTTATTTCAATTTGAGAGGGCAGGACGGGGGCAGTATTGAGGATCACACCCTCTGGCTGAAGGCCTCCTGCTATACGCCGGTGGCGGCGGGTTCCATCCCCACTGGGGAGATTGCGCCGGTGGAGGGAACTCCTATGGATTTTACCGCGCCGAAAGTGATCGGCAAGGAGATCGGAGAAGACTTCGAGCAGCTTAAGATAGGCGGCGGCTACGATCACAACTGGGTTTTAGACCATGCGGATGGGCAGCTTCAGCTGGTGGCGAAGGTTACGGCGCCGGGGACAAGCCGGGTGATGAAAGTGTACACCAGTTTGCCGGGGATTCAGTTCTATGCGGGGAACTTTCTCGGGGAACAGGAGGGAAAACTGGGAGAGAAGTACCATAACAGGTGCGGTCTGGCGCTGGAGACGCAGTACTTTCCGGATTCTATCCACAAAGAAAATTTTCCGGACGTGGTATTTGGGCCGGACAGGCAGTATATATCCAGTACGGTATATCAGTTTGACAACGAATAAAGAGTCAGTTTACAAAGGATATGGGAGACCATATCCTTTTTTTGAGGAGATCAGACGGAGGGGTGAGTATGCTTTATGTAGAACTTTACTTATGTGATTACCTGAGAGAGAAAGGCGATGGGAGGCAGGAAATAGAATTGTGGGGAGAACAGCGGGGAGAGCATTTCTATATCTGCCATCTCAGAAGAAGCGGGGAGAGAAGACCTTTCTTCCGAATGCATATGCAGTATCTCGGCAATTATCTGAGGATGGAAGGCGCAGGGGGAGGGAAAGTGATTCTCTTCTACAGGAGAGAGAAAGAGATATACCGACAGGAGGCGTCGATCTATGTGGCGAGGGAGACCGAACAGATTGAACATTTTCTGCTCGGGGAGAGCAGACCGGAAATAAGCGCAGAGGGAAATATCCGGAGAAAAGAGACGGAAAAGAAGACGGACAGGAGAATCTTTCCCAAGATAGCCGCCTGCGCGGCGCTGCTCATTCTGACGGCAAACATGGTTGAGGCGCTTTCTTCCTATAAAAATATACAGGAAGTGATAGAGATCGTGGAATTACTGACGAAATAAGTTTGAAATAAGATGGAAGGATGTGCTATGATAGAAAAGGTTATCCGTCAGGGCGTGCGGCCTGCGGCGCGGATACAAATGAGAAAAGGTGGAAACATGTTCGGAAAAAAGGAAAAGGCGGAGAACCGAAAAAGAGAACATTATTCGGATAAGATTGTGAAATATCGGCTTCGTAAGTTCTACCAGGGCAGTCTGATCGTGGCGGCCATCGCGGCGGTGGCAGCGATATTCTGGATCAGCCAGCGAAACCGGGTGTATACGGAGTTTACTGTGGTGGAAAGCAGCGAGAGAAATGTGTCTGCGAATGCGAAGACGATCTCGCTGGGGGATCATATTCTGACATACAGCAATGACGGCGCGGGCTGCTTCGACAAAAAGGGAAAGGCGATATGGAATGAGACGTTCGAAATGCAGGACCCGATCGTGGCGACCTGCAACACGGCGATCGCGTTCGGCGATTACAACGGGCGGAAGATCTATGTGATGAATACGCAGAACATTCTGGGAGAAATATCGACGAACATGCCGATCCGCGATCTGGCTGTGGCGGAAAACGGAGTTGTGGCGGCGGTGCTGGACGATTCGGATATCACGTGGATCTACCTTTATAACAGCAAGGGCGAGGCGGCGGTGCGGTTCAAGACTACCATGAGTCAGTTCGGTTACCCGATAGACGTGTCCCTCTCTCCGGACAGCAATCTTGCGATGGTCTCCTTCGTGGCGGCGGAGGAGGGAGGCGTAAAATCCAGCGTGGCATTTTACAACTTTGGGGAAGTGGGCCAAAACGAAGTGGATAACTATATGAGCGGTTACGACTATCAGGCTGTGGTTCCCTATGTGAGATTTATGACGCCGGAACTGGCATTCGCCGTGGCGGATGACAGACTGATGTTCTATGAGGGGGCCCAGAAACCGGTGAGCAAAACGGAAGTGCTGCTGGAGAGTGAGGTGCGTTCCGTTCACCACAGCGAAACATATGTGGCGCTGGTGTCCTACGATACGACAGGGAAAAACAAATATGTGATCAATCTGTATGACAGTATGGGAAAAGTCTGTCTGAGCCAGGGATTTGATCTGGAATACAGGAATGTGGTGCTGAAGGACGAAAGAGTTTATATTTACGGGGAGACCGGGTGCAGCATCTATAATCTTTCCGGGGTGGAGAAATTCAACGGCGTGATGGATGAGAGTATATCACTGCTGATCCCGGGAGATTCCATCGGTAAGTTTACTCTCGTGGGGCGGGATTCCATCAGGGAAATCGAATTGAAATAGAGGAAGAAAAATATAAAATGTATATTATATTGATTGTTGTCGCACTGATCTACATATGGAGGATATTCCAGGGCTCCCGCAATGGGCTGATCGATGAAGTGGGAGCATTGGCGGATATTGTCATTGTCTCCCTGGCCGTAGTGGCGGGGATAGTTGTGATAGAATCCGCCCTGGGGAAAAATCTGATCGGATTCCTCGTGTCGGGAATCATATTGCTGATTATTCTGATCGCGAGAAAACTGCTCCGGCTGGTCTTCTGCTCTCTGGGACTGATCGCAAAACTGCCGATTCTGAGCGGGCTCAACAGACTGTTTGGGACGATTGCCGGGGTGGTCGAGGCGACAGTGATCGTATGGGTAGGGTTCGCGGTGATATCCTGTCTGCGCATTCCGATAGACGGGGAGCCGCTTGTGGCGCTGATCACGGAAAATAAATTTTTGAATTTCCTGTATCAGCACAATATGCTTTATAACTTTATTCAGAGAATGATAGGGATATTTTTATGAGCAGAATACTATTGTTGGAGGATGACGATGCCCTGATCGACGGGCTGCAGTATGCTCTCCGGAAACGGGGCTATGAGATAGTGGCCGCCCGCAGTGTGGGCGAAGCAAAAAAATGCCTGCGGCAGGGGTTCGATCTTCTGCTGCTGGATGTCAGCCTGCCGGACGGGACAGGTTTTGAGGTGTGTGAAAATATAAGGGAGAGCGGAGACGGGACCCCGGTCATTTTTTTGACGGCGGCGGACGATGAGATGAGCGTTGTCAGGGGACTGGACGGCGGCGGCGACGACTATGTGACGAAACCTTTTCGGCTGGGGGAACTGTGTTCCAGAATCCACGCTCTCCTCAGACGGGCGGGAGTGCCGAAAGGGGAAAATTTATTAAAGACAGGAGATATCGTGATAGACCAGCAGAGGGGAAGAGCGAAGCGGGGAGGCAAGGAGCTGGAACTGACGGGAGCGGAATACCGTCTGCTCTGTCTGTTGATCCGGAACGCCGGAATCGTTGTGACAAGGAAGATGATTCTGGAAGAACTGTGGGACAGCGGCGGAAGTTTTGTGGACGATAATACGGTTTCCGTCTATGTCAGGCGGCTGAGAGAAAAGATAGAAGAAGATCCTTCCAGGCCGAGATATCTTATGACAGTCAGGGGCTTCGGGTATCGGTGGAATGAGGTGTAACCTATGTTTTGGAAAGAAAAAGATACAAAAATATTTTTGGCAGAGCTGCTGTGCATCGCCGTGCTGGGGATGACGGCAGCTTTGCTGCTTGTGAGGATGCAGGAGAACCGGATGCGGGATCTGCTGTTTGAACATGACACGGCGATCGTCTCCTCGCTGCTGGATCAGGGGGTATCGAGACAGTGCGCCGCGGAATCGGTGGCCTGTGCGCTGGGGACATGGAAACCGGCAGGGGAACAGGATGCGTCCGGCCTGACAGGGGAGGCTTTGGTGGAGGGGGAGGAACTTATCCGTCGGATCGGGCTGACGAAAGATACAGATATCCGGTTCGTGCCGCTTCTCCATGAGTATTGTGCCGCGGAGAGAACGGCGATTTCTCTGGGCGGCGCGTTGTTTTTCCTGGCGCTTTTTTTCTGCGTTTTTCGATATCTTCAAAAGAGGGACGGTATTTACAGGGGAGCCATTGCGGCGATAGAGAGAAGCATGGAGGGCGATTTTCTGCCGGGATTGCCGGAGCTTTACGACGGCACGCTTTATCAGCTGTTTTCGCGCATTAATTTTATGGCGGCAATGCTGAAGGCAAAGCAGGAGACCGAAGACAAGGTGAAGAGGTTTCTGAAAACCACCGTGTCGGATATATCGCACCAGCTTAAAACGCCGCTGGCGGCGCTGTCCATGTACCAGGAGATCCTGCTGAATGAACCGGACCGGGAGGATGTGGTCGTGCGTTTCGCGGGGAAATCCGAGGCGGCGGTCAGACGGATGGAGGGACTGATCCGGACGCTGTTGAAGATCACAAGGCTGGACGCGGGCAGCGTTGCCTTTTTCAAAAAGGTGTGCAATGCGAAGGAGCTGGCGCGGCAGGCGCTGGAGGAATTCACGGACAGGGCGGAATGGGAAAAGAAAGAATTGCTTTTATCCGGGGAGGACGGCGCGCGAGTGTACTGCGATCCCGAGTGGAGCAGAGAGGCTCTGTGCAATCTTGTGAAAAATGCGCTGGACCACACGGGCGAAGGGGGCAAGATCCGTATCACATGGGAACAGATGCCGCTCATGACCCGTTTTACCGTGGCTGATAACGGGGAGGGGATCGCGGAGACGGATATCCATCATATTTTTAAGCGTTTTTATCGAAGCGGGAGCGGACGGGGAACAGGGCTGGGGCTGCCTCTCGCGCGATCTATTGTGGAGGGGCAGGACGGAACGCTCAGTGTGCAGAGCGAAAAAGGCGCAGGAGCCGTCTTCACGCTCTCTTTTCCAAATGGAGAAGAAAACTTGCAGGGACGGCAATAATCTTACAGGATTGTAAGATGAAATTCACCGGATCGTAAGGTTGGTTTTGTATCTTAATAAATAAGGAGGAAAAACATATGGAAATTTTAAAGGTACAGAACTTGTGCAAGACTTACGGGTGCGGTGAAAATGCGGTGAAAGCATTGACGGACGTTTCGTTTGCCATGGAGAAAGGGGAATTCGCGGCGGTGGTCGGCGCTTCAGGCTCCGGGAAAAGCACGCTTCTCAACTGTATTGGCGGTCTGGATACGCCGACGTCGGGCAGCATTGTGTTGAATCGGGAAAATCTGCTGTCGATGAAAGAACAGCAGCGCACGATTTTCCGCAGGAGAAACATCGGCTTTGTCTTTCAGTCTTTTCAGTTGATCCCCGAGTTGAATGTAGAACAGAATATTATGTTTCCGCTGCTTTTGGACAGCAGGAGGCCGGACAGGCAGGCGGTGGAGGAGATCATGGAGACGCTGGGGCTGGCGGAGCGCAGAAGCCATCTTCCGGGACAGCTCTCGGGAGGGCAGCAGCAGAGGGTGGCCATCGGCAGAGCACTCATCACAAGGCCGATCCTTATTCTGGCGGATGAGCCCACCGGGAATCTGGACAGCGCGAGCAGCCGGGATGTGATGGAACTTCTGGTGAAAGCTTCCGGAAAATACAGTCAGACGATCCTGATGATCACGCATAACCGGAATCTCACGGCTTTTGCGGACAGGGTGTTCAGCGTGACGGACGGACATCTCGTGGATTTAGGAGGGAAGCGCAATGAAAAGTTATCTTAGTCTGATTCCCATCTCCGCAAAAGTGCATCGAAAGAAAAACAAGATGACAAGACTCTGCATTTTTCTGGCGGTATTTCTGGTGACGGGAATCTTCAGCATGGCTGACATGGAAGTGCGGAGCCAGAAGATCAGGGCCGTTGCGGAATATGGAAACTGGCATATTATGCTGAAAAATATTACGGAGGAGGAGGCGGGGATGATTGCCATGCGTCCGGAGGTGGCTGCCTCTTCCTGGTACAACAGTTTAAATTACCGGCTGAGAGAAGAGTATATGATCGGCGGGAAGAAAGTCGGCGTCTGCGGGATAGAGGAATCGCTTGTGACGGAGATACTGGCGGAAGAACTGGTGGAGGGTGCTTTCCCGGGAGAGAAACAGGAGACGCTGCTGCTGGACAATGCGAAAGATTCCCTGGGGGTTGAGACGGGGGATACCGTATTGTTGGAGACGCCGTCCGGAGAGAAAAGGGAGTACAGAGTATCCGGGTTCCTGGAGACAGAGGCGATGGCGGCAAAACTGGACGCCGTTGTCATGTGTCTGCCGATAGGCCCCTTTCAGGAGTTGTATAGACAGGAAAAACAGGAGGATATAACGGATGTCGATATGGTCTACTATGTGAAGTTCGAAGATCATATTGATTTCAGGAGAGCGATAGACAGGATAAAAGCGGAGTATGGACTGGAAGAGGAGGATGTGTCCGAAAATGCCATGTTGCTGGCGGTCGCCGGAGCCAGCAGAGATTCCACCTTTGTGGCGATCTACGGGGCCGCGGTGGTGCTGTTTTTCCTTGTGCTGCTTGCGGGGACGCTGATGATCGCCAGCAGTCTGAACAGCAATATCGCGCAGAGGACAGCTTTTTTCGGGATGCTGCACTGTATCGGGGCGGACAGAAAGCAGACGATACGTTTTGTGCGGCTGGAGGCGCTCTACTGGTGCAGGACGGCGGTTCCAGCGGGCGTGTCCGCCGGGGTTGTCATGACCTGGCTGATGTGTTCCCTGCTCCGTTTTTTGAGTGCGGAGTATTTCGCGGATATGCCGGTGTTTGGCGTAAGTATCGTCGGAATCGTCATGGGTGCGGCGGCAGGACTTCTGACAGTGCTCATCGCCGCCGGATCACCGGCGAAAAAGGCGGCGAAAGTGTCGCCGCTTACCGCGGTATCGGGAAACGCGTGGAATACCAGGCCGCTAAAAAAAGCGGCGAATACGAAACGGACAAAGATCGATACGGCGCTGGGAGTGTATCACGCAAGGCAGAACAGGAGAAACTTTCTCCTGATGACAGGTTCTTTCGCCGTCAGCATCATATTGTTTCTGGGGTTCTCTTCCCTCTGGGATTTTATGGGATATGCCATCACGCCGCTGCGCCCTTACACACCGGATTTTTCTATCCTCAGCAAGGATGAGACCTGCTCGGTGCCGAAAGAACTCGTGCGGGAGCTGTATCAGACAGAGGGAGTGAAACACGTTTACGGCAGGCAGTTTGCCTATGATATTACCGCCCGCAGTGAATCCGGTGACACGAAAGTGATGCTGATCTCCTACGAGGCACTGCAGTTCAACTGGGCCGATGAAGAAAAATGGGCATCCGACCGGATCGGGCTGGAGAAAACGGCGAAAGACGCGGGGGAGGGATCGGTGCTTGCGGTCTATTCTCAGAACTGCCCATGGCAGCAGGGCGATAAGATAAGAACGGATCTGGGTGAGCTGACTGTGGAGGGATTTTTGGAACATTGCCCGTTTAGCGGCGGGTCGGATACAGAGATTCTCGTTTGCTCCGAGGCGCTGTTTGCCAGGTTGACGGGACAGACGGCATACACGATCATCGACATTCAGGTGAGGCGGGGCGCAGGAGAGAAAACGACGGACAGATTGAGGGAGCTGGCGGGGGAGCAGTTTCTGTTTTCGGATAACAGACTGAGCGACAAGAGCGCGAGAGGCGCCTACTATTCTTTCGCGGTATTTGTATACGGCTTTCTGGGCATTATAGCGGTCATAGCAGCGTTCAATATCATCAACAGTATTTCAATGAGCGTGGCGGCGCGGTTAAAACAGTACGGTGCGATGCGGGCGGTGGGAATGGATATGAGACAGATCGGGAGAATGCTGCGGGCGGAGACCTGTACCTATGCGGGAGCGGGCATTGTTGCAGGGATGCTGTTCGGTCTGCCGGTTCACAGATATTTGTGGAATCATCTGATCTATCCGCGCTGGAATGCTGCCTGGGAGATACCGGTGGCGGAGTTATGTCTGGTCGTCCTGCTGGTTGCTGTCTCCAGCGCGATAGCGGTGCGGGGGCCGGTGAAAAGAATAGAAAATATGAATATTGTGGATGTGATTGCGGACTATTAAAATGGAAAATTTCAGGTGAAAATTTTATTGAAAAAAATTCCAAAAAGTAGTTGACAATTTCTGAATGGTTTGATATCATATAAAAGCTTCACGTCAGAGCATCTTTGGGGTGAAGCTTTTAGAACCTTGACAAATAAACAGTAATGCAGCCCTGAAAAATTCCGAAGCTGCCGGG
>CANRWP010000058.1 GCA_947643595.1 uncultured bacterium
TATAACACAAAATATATGGGAATTGGTAAACTGATTGAAATGCTTTCAAAAAATCGCTGAACTCCTTCAGCTCCCTTTTCCTTCCCTCCGAAAGACTATTGAACTCCACATTGCATAGTAATAATCACGAAATGTTTTCCTATCCAAATTCCTATCTAAAACAGGCCTGTCATCCATATATACTCCTTTTCTGCTACATATCAACCCATGATCTATATTGCATTTGCACTTCCGATTTCAAGCAAATTTCCCTTCGGGTCTGCCACATAAAAATTACGAATATCAAAAGGATACGTGACAGGTTCTCCTGTGGGTAACTGCACACCCAGCTTCGACAGACGTTCATATTCCGAATCCACATCAGCGAAGCTGGGCAGCCAGAGAGCAATTTCAAAAGTCTGGTTGATACAAAATCCTCAACTGTCGCCCCACTTCCTGTCGGAAAAAGCAGGCTCCCGCCAAATCCGGTACTCATCTCAAAAAGCTTTGAAGGATTTCTCTCACCAATACCTGTGTATCCTCCGACGCACCTGCGAGGCTTTCCTGAAACCTCTCGCGATATTTTTTCTTCGACAAAATCCGAACGATCCCTTCACAGCCGCAATGATACCCTTTCTCCGGTATATCATGTAAATGCTCCAGCAAAATCCCGATCCCATCCGGTTTTTGCCGAGAAGCCGCATAAACACAAGCCTCGCACAGATACTCCATAGCGGACGGCACCCTGACATCATCGTCGAACAGCTCAAACACTTCTTTTAAGCGGGACAGATCCCTGATGCCCCAGAGCCCGGACATCGCCACCCTGTAGTTCTGATAATCTTCCGTGAAGTTTTTCTCCTCATCCCTGTAATCTTTCAGTTCCTTTCCGCAAAACACATCCCGCAGAAAGAAAAGCTGTTCCTCAAAGGGCTTATCCGCAAACTCCCTGACTTTCGGGCTTCTGTACCACTCCTTCACTTCGTCTGTCTCTGTCAGAGTAAAACATCCGCTTCTCTCCCCGAAAAAGACAAGTCCGTCTTTCCTCCGGTACATGTCCCTTCCGATGTAGATTGGGGTACTATACTTTATCCTCACACAGTTTTTCTTTACTTCCCGCACAAGTTTTTTGAATAGTTCACCGGAAAATTCTGTCTCGAGATTTCTGGCAATATGGATATAATAATCATATGTCAGATCCTCATGTTTTCGCATTCCCTTGAGCATCACGCTGTTTCCGTTTTCCGTATAGGTCATCCGATATCTCTCGATATCACCCCTGTCTTTTAACGCCTGCCGGTATCTCTTCATCGTCTGTGTTTTTGGCGCGATCAGATAAAACGGCTGGATCTGATGGGCGGCATGGCAGTCGTCCGCGATCTCATCGATGGTATCAAACTCCATTTGGGGCATCTCTCCGCCGGCTTCCCTATCCGCTTCCGTCATGCAGTATTTGATGTCGAACTGCCGTTCTATTCCGTGAAAGATATTGCATATATCTGTTTTCGATGCGAAAAAATAAATGGTATCGATCATAATATCCGCCTTACTCTGTGATCACACGATCCACTTTCTGGTCAAAGCGCTCTGCCGGAAGCACATCCACGACCTGCATCTCATAGGCAAGTCCGATCTTTTCCAGCACCACCGGCTTTTCGCCAGTCACATGCTCCCATCCGGCAAGCCATCTGTCATAGAAGCCGCCGCCATAGCCGATCCGGTTCCTTTTTTTATCAAAAACCGCCCCGGGAAGCAGCATCCGCAGAGGAATCTTTTCCGCCCTCTCCCCGGTTTCTTTTTCTGTCGCCGCGAGCCATTTATAAAACGCTCTCTCCGGCAGCGCCTCCGGTTCCAAAATCCCCTGATAACCTGTTTTCAGTTCCTCCCACGCATGGATCTGATAAAATTCCATCTCCGCCGGTTTCGCCTCCGTTTTTACCTTCGGAGCAAAGACCAGTTTCCCCTGTTCTAAACACCAGAGTATAAATTCTTTCGTGGAAACCTCACTTTTATAATTGACATAACATAAATATACAGGGCAGGACTCTTTCGCATCATATTGAATAAGCTTTTTCAAAATCCGCCTGTCCATCCCGCGCCTTATCTCTTCGGGTAAACTGTTCCGCTCTTTCAAAATCTTTCTGCGCAGCCTGGCTTTTTGTTCTTTTCGATCTTCCATCTTGCCTTTCCATTCTGTGTGTCCTTTGATTCCCGCGGGAAATGAACCAAACGCCGTGCATGATTTATCTGTGCATCCTCTCCACAAACAGCGGCAGGTCAAACTTCTTATCGTACCCGGACGTACGAAACAGCGTCCCGATCTGCGCCCCGGCGACCAGCCTGTGGATGACTTTGATATCTTTGCTGTTGGCGATCAGCATATCGATCCCTGATTTAGTGGCGATCTTTGCCGCCAGCAGTTTTGTGTTCATGCCGCCGGTACCGCTTGCGCTGCCGGTGGAAGCCTTCCCCATCTGCATGGTCTCCTGATCCAGAGAATCCACTTCCTCCACAAACTCTGCATCGGGATTGGTGCGGGGATCATCGGTGTATAGCCCGTCGATATCGGACAGCAATATCAGCAGATCCGCATCGATCAGCGCCGCTACGATGGCGGAGAGCGTGTCATTGTCACCGATCTCGATCTCGTAAGTCGCCACCGTATCGTTCTCATTGACGATCGGAACTACCCCCAGATTCAAAAGTTCCCGGAACGTATTCTGAGCGTTATAGCGGTTTAGATTGTCCACGATCGTGTTCTTGGTCATCAAAATCTGCGCCGTCATCTGATTGTACTCCGCAAAGATTTTCTGATAGATCATCATCAGTCTCGCCTGTCCCACCGCCGCACACGCCTGCTTGACCGCGATACAGTGGTCCTCATCCTCATCGTCGATCTCTGTGATATGCACCGCTTTCTTACCCACGGAAATCGCGCCGGAAGTGACCAGTACCACATCCTTTCCCATATTGCGCAGATTGCAAATCTCCCGCACCAGCACATCCAACTTCGTGTAATCCAGATCCCCAGTCTCGGGATGCTGCAGAGAGGAGGAACCTATTTTGATCACGATCCTCTGTTTATCCTTTAGAAATGCTCTTTTGTTCTCCATAATTATATTCTGCCTTTCTGTTTTCCTTTTCTTACTCTTTCCCAAAAACCGGCGCATACCCTCCGCCCTTCTGCCATTGGATCGCAAGCGGCGAAAGGCCGTACTCCGTCACTTTCACTCCGTCCGGCACAGGCGCAATCGTAAAGTGCGCCATCCCACCCTTCACGCAGGATTTTTCCGGCTGGGCGCTTACAAAATTCCCGATGGAATAATACACCAGCATCCTGTGTCCATCCATGCTTTCCAGTACCTCGTAAGGCTGTAATACATGGGGATGCGTGCCCACCACCACATCCACCCGGCAATCCAGAAACACATCGGTCCATCTCTCCTGAAACGCATCGGGTTCCTCAGCGTTCTCCGTTCCCCAATGAACAAAGACAACCACTGCATCCGCTTCCTCTTTTGCCCGCCTGATATCCTCCCTGATCTGCGCCTCGTCCGCCAACAGATGCACCATATGCAGATGTTCTTCCGACAGAGAAATGCCGTTTATTCCGTAGGTATAGTTGAGCAGGGCAAACTTCATATCGTTCCGCATGATGATCTCGAAGGGTTTTCTCTCTTCCTCCGAAGTCTGAATGCCCAGGCAAAGGATATCATTCCCGGTGAAGAACTCCTTTGTAGTATGAATCCCTTCGCTTCCCCTGTCAAGTGCGTGATTCGTCGCGCAGGTGACAACGTCAAACCCGGCGTTCACGACCGCCTCCCCGACCTGGACCGGCGTCCCGAATACAGGATATCCGCTGTACTCTTTCGGGTCAGTTTCAAGCGGCGTCTCCTGATTTATGACAGCAATGTCATTTTCTTCTATGACATCCCTGACACTGTCATACAAAAAATCAAAATTCTCCTGATGATTTAAGCCGTAAGTATAGATCGGCTCATGGATCAGATTGTCCCCGAAGACTGCAAAGGAAACTTCCGCCTCCTCCTTCGCAAATCCCCAGCTCTCCCAGCGCCAACAGCTGATCTCCCCATCGGGATCCGTCAGAAAGAGCCTGCCGGCGGACGCCTTTCCACCGTCAAAAGCCAACTGTGCCACATCCTGACCGATGTAGGATGACATCCACTTCGGCGTAACCTTATCGTGTTCCATCTCATAGACAAAGATATGCTGGGACCAGTTTTCTTCGTCCTCCTTGATCCAGAACGGCTTATATTTCCCGAAACGCCCCCGCTTCCAGCAGAGCAGAATCAGTTCCTCCCTCCCGTCATAATCCATATCACAGGACAGAATCTGCTGCACTTTCACATTTTTCGGGGAATCCCAGACTTTGCTTTCCCTGTAATCCACAGAAACATTCCCACCCGCAAGAGATATCTCATAATCGCCGGAAGCATCCGAAATATCGCCTTCCTCCCAGACGATCCAACGGGGCAAAAAAGTTCCTTTCTCCCATAGAACATACAAAACGGCGCCGGTTATTACAAGCGCCATTATTGTATAAACTGCTCTTCTAACATGTCGACTCATCTTAATCCGCTCAATATCGATAGCTCTGTGTCCACTCCGGCTGTTTCACCGGCAGTTCCGCATCATAAGGTATATGGTTACCGTTTTCATCCGCCTGATATCCCATCATGTAACGCCATTTGGAATCGGTGAGCCTGTCACTCAAATCCCAGGGGAACTGATAGAAAGAATACACGCTGCCTCTTGCGATCTTGATTTTTCCGTCTACTTTGACTGTCACATACATAACGCACGGAAGACCGGTCGCCACCTCCAGAACCTGTCCGTTCGGATCCGTCGCGATATCCACCACAACTGCGGAAGGAGCCTCTTGTGTGCCCTCCACACCGGAATCGTTTTTCACTGCCTCCACCCAGAAGTGCTCCAGATTTCCGCCATAGCTTTTGATAAACTCATATTCTTCGTCCGATAAAACTTCATCCTGAAGCTCTTTATCGGAGATCGTCTGAAGTTTTTCCGCCATTTCCGCCAGTCGGGACAGATTCTCCTCATCCGCAGAATCCAGCATATTATATTTTTTCAATCCCTCCGCCGTCGAAACTGCCAGGCGGTGAAATCTGGAAAAGACAAGCGGTTCCGGTTCCACATAACCCCTGTCGTCCGGTTCCTCCTCCATCCCGCCGCCCATCTCCGCCATGACCTGCTTTGTGTAGAGAACCGTATCATGTTTCAACTCCGTAAAACTGCCCGCAAAACATTCCAGATCTTTCTTCGCCCATTCCTCATTCTGCATAAAAAACGGATATCCCTCACCCTTTTTCTCAAGCAGAGGTCTGAGCGTATGGAGCCAGTTTGCATAAAGGCTGGCGCTCCACAGTCCCTTATCGGAGCCGGACAGATTCTCCCTCAGTTTTTCCATGTTCTCCGGGTAATCCGCATACCCGGTATCCCCCTGTTCTGTCAATATCTCCAGCGCCTTATCACTGCCAAGCGCCGCCGGCACGTCGAGAACATCCGGAAGCATCCGCCTGTTCCCGGAAGCATCTTCTTTTACATTCTGATAGATCAGCTTCTGCATAATCGCCGCATCGATCGTAAAGCGCTGTCCCATAAAGCGGAACCCCGGTATCACATTGCTCTCCCCATCCCATATCGGGATCGAATTGATCTGAGGCGGCGCAAGTTTAGCCGTCTTCGCGTGAAACGTATCAAAAGCCTCCTCATTTCCCGCCAGACTGCTGACAGAAATACTTCCTCCATAGGCTTCCGCTATCAGAGACACATACTCGCAGACTCCCGAATCATCACTTGCGCCGGCAAAGAAGGAAGTCACCGCGTAAATACTCTCCCACAATTCATAATTTCTTTCATCTTCTGTCAGCGCCAGGGAAATTAACAGCGCGCTCCTGTCCAGATCCTCCTCTTCTTGGGTAAAGTGAATTCTCCCATACCACATCATCGCCTTAAAATACTGCTCCAGCTGCGCGTCCCCCTCGTAATAACCCCTCGGTATGTACTGGCTGTAATCTTCCTGTTTTCCGGTGATCATACAGTCGGCAACACCGGACGCGCTGTTTACGGCATCCAGTTCCCGGGTTACCATATCTTCCGCATAATCGTATTCAGGGACATCCACCCCCAAAAGCTTTGCCCCGACGGTAAAAAATGCCACATTGCGCGCCGCAGCCGTTTCCCATTCCGTGCCTTTTAATGTCTCATACTGCTCCGCGCTGGCGCTCGCCATCCCGAAACTGAGTTCCCCGAGCGCATCCGCCAGATAATCCTTTTCTATGTTTTTCATCAGATAGCTGAAATACAGATGATAGGTGTGCATCATGGAATCCACCGTCACAAAATTGGGAATCAGTGAATACCGGTTCCATTCATATACTTCAAAAAATTCATATCCGGCATTCCCTGCCACCACAAAACCATTCGATGCCAGCTTCTCCGCCATCTCATCCTCTATATAAAACTGCCAGAGATTATCCACGTTGCTCAAATCCGCTTCCACTGTGTAGGGCGAAACATTGGGGGAAACCGTCACATCCTCCTCCGTATTCATGCCAAGCAGAGACGGTCTTTTATTTTCCGCCCGGGAAAAGGATTCCTGCGTTTGTTCCTCCGCCTTTTCTTCTTCCCACTCCTCTGCCTCCTCTTCCGTGTCCTCCTCCGGCGCAAAAAACTCATCCGCCCCGGCGTCTTTCTCAAACATATCCGTCAGACCACAGCCGCCAAGCATACAGACGACTACAAATATGGCGAGGATCCTTCCAGCTTTTTTCTTTTTCATTTTCTATTTCTGCTCCTTTATTATTTTACACTCATGTCTTCCCTGCCTGAAAGTACCGGCCGGTACTGCGCCGCAATCTGTTGTGCTGCCTTTATACCGTCCATGGCGGCGGAAGTAATTCCGCCGGCGTATCCTGCCCCTTCCCCGCAGGGATAAATTCCCTCGATATTGCTCTGCAGCACATCGTCCCTGTCTATGCGGATCGGCGAGGATGTTCGGCTCTCTATACCGCACAGCCAGACTTCCCCGGAGGCAAACCCGCGAATCTTACGATTCATCTCCTCCATCCCTTCTGCAAACGCTCTGTTCAGTGAAGCGGGCATGATGTCTGTCAGATCCGCCTTTTCATATTGCCCCATCAAAGCGGGGGAAAAAGGCTCAATAGCCTCCGCATAAAAAGCTTTTTCCAAAACTCCCCGGTCAACCAGATTTTTCTGAAACTCCCGGTATTTCTGAATCGGAATCTTCCCGTTTCCCGCCCGGTAAGCGTTTTGCTCCAGCTCTCTCTGAAAAAAGATTCCGTCCAATGGGGTATCTCTCGTCTTATAATCCTCTGGCGATACGGAGACGATCACGGCACTGTTAGCACAATCGCCGTCCCTGTCGCTGTAACTCATACCGTTCACCGCCAGACGTCCCTCCTCGGAGGAGGCATTTACCACATAGCCTCCGGGGCACATGCAAAAAGTGTACACTCCCCTGCCGTCCCCTGCCTTCGCCGTCAATTTGTATGCGGCGGCGCCCAGCCCGGGGATATGATCTGCACCGTACTGGCTTTTGTCGATGAAGCTTTGCGGATGCTGCACCCGAAAGCCCACGGCAAAAGGTTTTGCCTCCATCTGAAGCCCTCTTTCGTACAACATGGAAAAGGTATCCCTGGCGCTATGTCCGATCGCCAGAACCAGTACATCCGTTTCCAGCCATTCCTCGCCATTTATTTCCACGGCGGATATCCGCCCCGTCTTCTGTGCCGCTGTTTTTTCGGAAAGTCTGATATCCGTCATCCGGCTCTCAAACCGCACCTCACCCCCCAGCGAAATGATTTCGTCCCGGATATTTTTAATGACATTCTTCAGCACATCCGTCCCCAGGTGCGGTTTCTGATCGTATAAAATGCTCTCCTTCGCCCCGTATTTCACAAAAGTTTCCAGCACATGCCGGTTTCGTCCATACTTGTCTTTCACCAGAGTATTCAGCTTTCCATCGGAAAATGTTCCGGCGCCTCCCTCCCCGAATTGCACGTTGGACTCCGGGAGAAACTTCCCCTCCTTCCAGAATCCATCCACATCCCTGCTTCTTCGTTCGACATCTCTTCCTCTTTCCAGCAATATGGGACGAAAACCCGCCCTGGCCAGTTCCAGAGCACAGAACAGCCCCGCAGGCCCGGTTCCTACGATAACCGGCGGTTTGTCAAGCGCCGCCTCGCCTGTCACCTGAAAGCGGAATGTTACCGTGTCATCTCTGACGATATCTCTGTCCTTCCTGTTCCGTGTCAGTATCTTCTGCTCCTCACGGCATTTCGCGAGCAGCGTATAACTGTAAAAAAGTTCCGGCTTTTTTCTCGCATCCACTGAGCGTTTCGCGATCTTCCAGCTCACAATATCGCCGGCCCTGCATTTCAATTTTTGACACAATGCCTGAAAAATCTGTTCATCGTCAGATTCGATCGGACATGTGATCTGATTGACACGAAGCATATCGTTCTCCTTTCCGGCCGCATCCGGTTCTTCAATCTTCCAGTACATCAAAAGCGGTTCCTTTCGCCCAGGGGCTTCCTATGTCGCAGCGTCCGTGGTGATATGCGTGCCGCACCTCGCCGGAAGAAAGCTCTTTTGACACTTCCACCTTCATGCGGCTTTCCTCCGCCGTACAGAAACCGTCCAGAATTTTCAGTAAATTATCAATATCTTTTTCCGACGCGTTATTCTCTCCCATCGATCCCTCTCCTCCGTCTGTTTTTCAACGCTCTTTTCATGGCTTCCCTTCCGGCTAAAAGCCCGGAGCCCCAGGCGAAATGCAGATTATACCCGCCGCATTCCCCGTCCACATTTAACACTTCCCCGCAGGCAAAACATCCGGCTAACTTCCTGCATTCCAGTTTTGTGTCAAACTGAGAAAGAACAAGGCCGCCCCTACAGACCTGCGCCTGCCTGATATCTGACACTCCTGTCACTTCTGTTGTGAAATGCAGGGCGCGCTCCATGACAGACGACACCATCCGGAAAGATTTTCCGCGATCCCCGCGCGGAATCTCCTGCGTTCCTTTCAGCCCCTCCGCCTGCAGACAGACATCCAGCACTTTTTTGTGCAGCACCCCCAAAAAGAAATCTTTCAGGCAGCGTCCCGGCAGCATGGAAAGCCTTTCCTCTATCCATCCGGAAAGTTCTCCCTCCGAAAATTCCGGCAAAAAGTTTATTTCCACGATCACGCGTCTCTTCTCCGACAGCATTTCGGCAATTTTTCCGGATAACTGAAAGACGACTATTCCGGAAATGCCCTCTTTTGTCAACTGCAATTCGCCCTCCTCCTGCCGCAGAAACTTTCTGACTGCCGCCTGATCCTCCCCGTAGAGCTTTAATCTCACCTGAGAGCGCACGCCTGCCAGCTGTCTATAATAAAAATCCTCCCGACAAATGCACTTTGCCAGCGACGGATAGAGCGCTGTGCTGCGAAGTCCCAGACATTTCGCCGGGCCGAGCGGGTCCGTATTTTTATTTTGTAAAAAGCCTCCCGCCCTGGAACCTGTAGCTAAAATGACACTCTCCGCATATACAAGACGTTTCTTCTCTCCCTCCGCAAAACAGATCTGAAAACCTCCGCTTTTATTCTCAAAACCATACACCAGGACGCCGCATGATATCTCGCATCCCAGTTCCGACAACCGAAGACGCAGCACATCCAGAACGGTGGACGCCGTCTCCGGCAAGGGATAAAAATAACCGTTTTTTTCCCTGTAAAGCATACCAAGCCGCTCAAAAAAATGCAGGACGGCTTCCGTGGGAAAGCCGGAGATCACCGCCTCCAGCACTGTCCGGTCATCCGTATGATAAGAAACGCCGCTTATCTTTTCGTGCGTAAAATTGCACTTCCCGTTTCCGGTGGCCAGAATCTTTTTTCCGACCCTGTCGTTGCTCTCCAAAAGAAGCACTCTCCCCGGAGCCGCTGTCCCGTTATATATTTGAGCCTCCTCCAGCGCCGCGATAGCCGCAGTCATTCCGGCAGCTCCTGCACCGATCACAATCACGTCATACGATCTTTTCACCACTGTCTTCAATTTATGTATCCCCGCGCAGTAAATATTCCTGCAGTTCTTCCACGGTCCCGACGATCTTTTCGGCCCCGGATGCCGTCAGCTCCTCCATCGTTCCATATCCGTAGGCGACGGCCACGCAGGAGATTCCCGCTGTCCTTGCGCCGATCACATCGTGCTCCTTATCGCCGACCATGATGACATGATCCCTGTCATCGCTCATTTGAAGCCGGCGCAGCGCCTCCTTGATCACATCTGCCTTTTCGACTCTTTTTCCATCCATTGTGGCTCCCGTCATCTCGTCGAAATACCGGTCTATTTTAAAATATTCCAGAATCTGCACCACATATTTTTCCGGTTTGGAAGACGCCACCGATAACAGAAAGCCGTTTTCCTTTAGCACTTTCAACAGGTTTTCTATCCCCGGATACGGGCGGTTTTCAAACAGTCCTGCCGAGGAATATCTTTCCCGGTAATAAATGACCGCCTGCTTTGCCTCCTCCCTGTCGAGATTCGCATATTTCATAAATTGCTCCAGAAGCGGCGGTCCGATGAAAACACGGAGTTTTTGCGTCTCCGGTTCCGGTTTCCCCATTTTCTCAAGTGCATACTGCACCGATTTCATGATACCCTCCCCGGATTCCGTCAAAGTTCCATCCAGATCAAATAGAATCGCCTTTTTCATTTTTTTCTCCCATCACTGTTTTTTTGTCGTTTTCTGTCAACATATCAACTGGAATAGGATTCCAGAAAATCATACAGATCCTCCTCCGTATTGACGACCCGTTTCTGTATCAGCTCCTGCAGCACATCGGCCGGCAGATCCTGTGCCGGAATATCCGTCTCCATATAGACCGTCATTCCATCCGCCCTGTAGACAACCACTTTATTTTCCTGGATCGCCAGATAATAGTATTCCTCTCTGTCTTCCTTCTGTTTCTGATAAAATTTGCAGAGCTCCACCTTTCCCCCTGAAAAACTTCGTATCTCAGAGCCCTGAAATCCCTTCTGCAGCTCCTGTAAGGACGGCGATCTGTCAAAACTCTGCAGCTGCATCTCAAACGCCTCCCGATCCATACCCATATAATAGGGCGGAACCGGAATTTCTTCCGCCTGTTCCGACTGATCGTCCAGATTGACTTCTATCACAACAAAAGAGGTATCGGCACTGATAATATTTTCTTCCCGGACGGAGACCGGCATTTTTTCTTCGGATTCCCTGATTTCCTCCCTGTTCACGCCGGGATAAAAAAAATCATGCCCCTCAAAGCCCAGAAAACATCCGATCGTGAACAAACCAAGCGCTATAATAAACAGGCTGATACCTTTTACAAGTTTCATCTCAATGCCCAATGCCTTTCCCGAGCCCATCGGCCCGGCATTTTTACCTGTTTTCAGTATCAGCTTTTTTATTTGATTTTATTCGCTCTCTTATGTCACCTTCTGAGCAGTCTGTTCAACCGCAAGAACAATTCTCCCCCCGGCATAAACTCCGCTTCCCTGTCGCTGACGATCTGCAGCAGTACGACCGCTGCGAGATACAACAGAAATCCCGGAACGACCGAGACAGCGACGGCAACGCCTGCCGAAAGCTTTTCTCCGATGATCTTGTAGATGAGAAGCATGATAAGGGCTCCGGCCAGCGCTACGATGATTCCCATGATCAGCTTTTTCACCTGGTATCCGGAAATCCGCAGGCGTCTCGCAAATTTTACGAGGAACAGGAGAAGGAAAAGCGCCGCCTGCAAAAACATGCCGAGTACGATCCCTTTCACGCCGAGATCCAAAACTTTGAACGCCACCACTGCAAATGCGGTCTGTACCACGAAACACACAAATACGGTCAGGTATAAATATATCATCTCACCCCAGAGTTCCATCAGCTTATATGCGATCCTCTCCAGAACCAGCAGAACCGCTCCGACGGACAGAAACAGTAAAATAGCGGTTCCTTCCTTATCCGTTCCTTTGGTCAGACATTTAAAGATCGGTTCCGCCATCACGGCGACAGCGGCGCAGAACGGGAAGATCAGAGTAAACACGCTGAGCACTACGGCGAACACCTTTTCCCGAAACTGTGAGTACGCTTCACTTTTCCAGTACCCCGCAAGCTGTCTGTAATTTCTGTGGTTCAATATGACAAAGCAAAGAAGCAAAATCGCCATCACAGGGATCGCTTCCCCGAACAGATAACCGCCCGTCCTGATCCACGGGGCCGAATCTCCGCCCGATTTGCAAAGCCGCACATACAAAATATAATTGACCGGCAGCGGCGCAAAAAGCAGCAGACACCGGAAACCGTACAGAAAGCCCATACTGATCATAACCCGGAAGCCGTGGGAAGCACTCTCCTGGTATCTCGCATTGTCCTTACTGCGCATCGCGCGCAGTTCTCCCCGCAGTATCACACAGAATGCCAGAAGCAGCACGATCCCGAGAATGCAGCCGGCGGCTATTCCCAGCAGAGCGCCAAACGCGTCATAGACGCTTGTCACCGCCTCGTTGTGCTTGAGGTTCGCCACTTTTTTCCCGTATTCTCCCAAAAATTTCATGCCGGCAATACTTCCCACAAAGGATGTCGCCTGCCTCACCACATAAAAAAGTTTTACCGGCATATAAAAACCCATCCCACGCAGATAGCCGCTGAACACCTCCGAGATCCCATAGGCGGGCAATAACGCCGCCAGGATCATCAGACAAATGCTGATATGGATATCTCTTATTAAAAAGCTCCCGAGCAGATCACTGCACAGGACAAGAACCACTCCGGGCAGGATGCCCGTAACCGATATGTACAACAGTGCCCCTCTGAAAAACTTCAGGCTGCTCCTGTATTGATTTCTGGCATTCCTGCCCCGAATATATCTGGCCACCATATCGGAAACCCAGACCGAATGAAAGGAAACAAGAAGTGTCAGAACCATAAGGGAAATCCCCAGATATCCGGCGCCCTGAATTCCCGACAAGGCGGATAAGACCAGTACATTTACCATGCCGATAAGCAACATTTTATATTTCAATATCTCTATTCCCGATGCGTTTTTTTTCTTCATAAATTCTCTCACTCAGTCCCTTGTGATCCGAAGTTCCCGCAAAGCTCTCTCCTGCTTTTCCTCCATCACGGCCGCTTCTTCTTCCGTCATATGATCATATCCCAGCAAATGCAGCATACTGTGCGCTACCAGAAAGGCAAATTCCCGCCGCCTGTCATGTCCGTAGCTTTCCGCCTGCTCTGTCACTCTGTCTGCGCTGATAATAATATCTCCCAGAATAAGCTCTCCGGTATCCGGCTCAAAACAGTCCGCAAAACTCTCCTCCACACAGCCGAAATCCGCCGCCATCTCATAGGTAATATTGGGGAAAGAGAGTACGTCCGTAGGCCGGTCTATCCCGCGAAAATCGCGGTTAAACCGCCGGATCCCCTCATCATCCGTCAGCAGAACATTGATCACCGTTTCATAGGGACATGCCTCCAGCTCCAATATCTTTTCCGCCACAAGATCTGCCGTCCCCTGCAGGTCAAAATCAAAGCATATCTCCGTCTCATTTTCCAGATAGATCGTCATATCAAACCTCTCTCGCCATAAATACTTCATAGTACATTTTTTCTTCCAGCAGCCTCTTTTTAATATAGCGCAGATTGGCCAGTGTGATATCCGTCTCCGCAAGCGCCTCCATCGAATACTGTTTTGCAAACATCGGAGCGATCAGCTGTTCGTAGTCCGGCTTTTTCTCCTTGTCCTGCCTGTTTGCCCTCTGTATTTCCTGAACCACGCGGTAACAGATCTGCACGATGACCGCCTCTTTTCTTTTCAGCGCTTTTCCGCCCCTCTTCAGCTCCATCAGGAGGGACCACACCGGTTCCGGGAAAAGTATTTCCTCCAGTTTTTCCATCGGCAAATGTCCGTAGTAGGCCGCGCATTTTGCCGAACGGACGTCCAGCTTCAGATCAGATGTGATACGCTCCACCAGATAAGCGGTATGGATCGCGCAGTAATAATCTTCCTTCTTCTGTTCTTTTATCTGCCTCATGACCGTATATTCCGGGTCATTCAGCGCCAGATACAGATTATCCGTCTTTTTCGCCACCTTATTGATATAGTACTGCAGAAAGATATAGAGCAAAATACCGTTCATCACCGTATTCGCTACGGGCACCAGCGCCTCCTCCCAGACCAGCTTTTTGTTCTGTATCAGCAGTTCCCCCGCAAAGATCAAAAGAAGCTGTGCTCCCAGGGTAAGCCCCAGCGGAACGGTCATATAAAAGTCGTCTTTCTGGTGGGCAAACAGTGCGATACCGATCATACCGCTGAGCAGATAGACCAAAAATATGGTCAGGGATATCTGTTCACACAGAACGGTCGTGAGCACCAGAAGACTTGTCCCCGCACAGATCCCGGTCACGCTGTCCGATACCCGCGCCAGGGCCACATAGAAAAATAAAAACATCCAGCCTGTCATCGGCAGCTGCGTGAACACCAGCGCGCACAAAACGCCGCACAGATAGATCAGCAAAAATCTGCCCGGATACTCCCCGTCATCATAAAAAAAGCTTCCGGATATCCTGCCCGCCTGGAAAGAAAACACCGTGACGAGCGCTGCACAGGAACAGAACACCAGATTTCTGGCGGTATAATACAGATCCAGTCCCACGAACACACTGCCTGCAAAAGCGGTAAGCGTAATGCTTAACAGCGTGAGCAGCATACAGGATACATTCTTGAACAGCACCTTTTTTGCGCCGTTCTTTTTACCTGCGTTTATAATCTTTCCGGCCCCTTTCTTTTCCTGCCTGTCCATCCCTTTGTCTTCCTTCTTTTGCCTCATACGCCTCATATGCCTTTACGATTTTTTGTACCAGCGGGTGCCGAACAACGTCCTTGCTGGTCAGCTCACAGAACGCGATATCTTCAATTCCTTTTAAAACCCGTCCTGCGATATCCAGCCCTGACTTCATGTCCGGCGCCAGATCTTTCTGGGATGCGTCGCCTGTTACGATGACTTTCGAACCGAAACCGATCCTGGTCAGAAACATCTTCATCTGCGCCGGCGTCGTATTCTGCGCCTCATCCAGAATGATATAGGCATTGTCCAGCGTCCGCCCTCTCATGTACGCCAGGGGAGCCACCTCGATAAGCCCCTTCTCCATATCCCGCTGAAAAGCCTCCGCCCCCATGATCTGATAGAGGGCATCGTAGAGCGGACGGAGGTAGGGATCCACCTTGCTCTGCAGATCGCCGGGCAGAAATCCCAGCTTTTCCCCGGCCTCGATAGCAGGTCTCGTCAGTATGATCCGCCCGACCTCTTCCCGCTTATACGCCGTGATCGCCATCGCCATCGCCAGATAAGTCTTTCCGGTTCCCGCAGGCCCCAGGCCGAACACGATCATATTATGCCGGATCGCGTCCACATATTCCTTCTGTCCGATGGTTTTGGGCTTGATAGGCTTCCCGTTTATCGTGTGACAGATAATGTCATCGTCGATCTCGGCTAAAATTCCCTTTTTGGCATCCGGTCCCAATGTCATCGCGTAATCGACGCTCTGCTGTACGATCTGCGTCCCTTTCCGGGAGAGGGATAACAGCTGGTTCATCACATCCTCCACCCGGTGCACCTGTCCTTCGTCACCTTTGATATGCACGCAGTTACCCCTGTTATAGATACTGACGCCGTATTCTTTTTCCAAGCTTTTTATATATTGATCCTGCATACCGAACAGATCCTGCTGGTCCTTTGCCGGTATTTCCATATGCACTACAAAATCATTCATCTACCACATCTAAAGGTTCTTCCATAACCTTTGTTTCCTTTCTCTCAATAAACGGCCCCTGTACTTTCAGTACCCCGGTTAAAGTTACCGTATCCGCATTCTTTTTTATTCTAACATTTTTTCCCTTGATTTGTATAGCCTTTTCCTCCAAAGTTGCCACATATTCTTTCATCATTTCCGAAAGTTCCGCCGTATATTCCTCTTGCGTCTTTTCCCGCCGAACCTTTATGACCTCGCGAATTTCCATTTCTCCAAACTCCAGCGTAAATCCGAGTTTATCTCCCATATGGGCGTAAGTATGCGGAACAGCGCGATATTCCTCATAAGGAATTGCAAAAAGATACCATACGCGATAGTTGTCTCCCCATCTGCTGAAAGTATATTTTTTATAATTTCCGGTCTCTGTATCCACAATCTTCATCAGGGGAGTCTTAAAACCGGTCTCAATACTGCTTTCCAACATGACATCTCCATCCGCATGAACATTCACCTGTTCCCGGACATTCCCCTCATTGTCAAATATCTCCACTCTGCCCCGAATCAGGACATCACCTACCTGCACGTCATCGCCGATCTGTACTGCTGGTGTACCTGTCCGTGTCACAATAGAAACGATTCTGCCCGCTTTATTGGCACAGATATCCATCCCCTCCGGCTCCTCCAGAAACCCTTCCTTGTGCAGCTTTTCCTGCTCCGCAGTTTCCTCCGGAATGGGCTTATCATTTTCTTTTATACTGAGCGTCAGGCTGTTTCCCTCCAGATAGACGCTGACCCAGGTGATCGTCGGAAAAGTTTTCCGCATTTCCTTCTCTAACAGCTCCGTATCCACCTCTTTTAATCGAATCCCCTTCCTCACCTCATGTTCTTCCAGAAAGGTCAGAATACTGTCCTCGGATATACTCTGATTGCCCAGAATGTGAATGTTCCAGAGCAATAACTGAGACAGCAGAAACACCGTACAGATAAGCAGAAAAAAGGCCGGAAAAAACCATCGTTTCTTCACGCCCGGTAAAAGAAAAGGCAGTCCAATTCTTTTCAGAATGACTACCTTTGTGGATGTTTTACGGACAATATCTTTCATCTCGAAAAAGCTTTTCAGGCTGATGCACATGACATAGGACTCTTCTTCCTTCTTTATGTCCCAAAGCATCATATGGCGGATGCCGCAGAGATTGATAAAACGTTCCGCTGAAGCTCCGCTTACCCGGATCCAGAGATATCCCCGGAAAAAATAGAATAATTTCAGCATAAAAACTGCATCTCCTCAATAATTCCTGTGATACGCATCTCTTCCACCGTATAAAAAACGATGTGCAGTTCCCTCCCGCAAAAGGCGACCCTGCCGTTTTTCAACTGCAAAAAAATGCGTTCCGGCGTATACTCGATAATTCCTTTGTAGTTCTCGATCCAGGCTTCCTCATTCCCGGTCAGGGAAATGATGGAATCTCCGTTTGTGATATCTTTCGGCAGTTTTAAGGATTCCGCAAGCGGTGCAATGATTGACTTTTTTCTCATGTTTCCCCGTTTCTGTGATGTCTCCTAGCGCATTCTCTTCACACTTTCATTGTATGAGAAACAGGAAGTCCGTATGCCATTTTCAGAAATATCTGACGTGTTCCGTCCGTTTTCCCCCTCAATAATACCGCACCATAGTGGTGATCGGCGCTGCTCCTCCGGCATAATCAAATTCCAGACAGTACGCCGGTTTATCGCTGTCGTCCGGGTAGATATAATAATCTTCCAGCGTTCCGTGTGTAATATAGGCCTGTTCATACACAAGCCGTTCCCTTTCATTGTAGAGGCTGTCCACGCTGCTGCGGGTCGATCCCGCCCAGTATGAATTATGCCGGTAATGTCTGTCATACAGCGTCCCGTCATCCCGGTAGATGTAAAGGATCTGCATCAGCATAACATGTTCTCCCTCCTTCTCCCCTGTTCCGTCATTCCCTTTCACAAGGAAATATGCCGGCTTATTATCTGTCGTATATTCCATACTTTTTTCATAGTCGGAATCATCCAGGGAATCTGCAAGGGACCAGGTATCGTCTACCCACTTGGCATCCTCGATATCATCCACCGCAAACCCGGTCATCTGGAAACATTTCTCCTTTTTACTGTCGTAGAAATAGCGGTATAAAATGCCGCAGAACAGATCTTCGCTCTCCTTCCCGTACAGTTCCAGACGAAGATTATCCATCCTGTCATAGAATTCGTATATCGGAGCGCTGCCCGCAAACCCGTAATCGGAGAGAAACTCCTCCCTGCTCTCATACTCTGCACTGTACTTCGCAGACGATCTTAAACTCCAGAGATCTACCGGGACAGTGCTGTCCTTCCCGCCCGAAAGCCACGCATACACCCCTTCCGTAAAAAGGATCTGGTAATACTCCTCATTGACGGGTTTACCGTCTTCGCCCATGGAAACGACTCCCTGAAACACATTTTTCCGGTCAAGGCAATCCCAAATTTCCAGTTCCCCCGTATCTTTCTGCAGAGTGAAACGGCGAATTTCTTCCGAAATTCTCTCATTCGGATGGCGCCTGTAAATTTCCATCGTCAGATCCGTCTCCGACTCCTGTGTGAGAAGCAGATCCCCGTAGAGCAAAAGGTCGCGCTTTATATCCATCTCCCGCTCCGAAAACCGGCTGCCATTCCATTCCAGAAAGAGTCCCGCGTTGCTCTCCTCATCGGGGAAGCACACCAGGTTTTTACGGTTGTCTCTATATATAATATAATAAACCTGTTCGGTAAATGTCCCGTAAGGGATCCGTTGCAAGATCTCTCCAGCCTTATCATAAAGCCGGAGTTCCCCCTGTTTCTCCCCGCCCTCCGGCAACGCTAACGTGAGAGAATACTCCTCCGATTCCTCAAACGGAAAATCGACGGGAACTCCCCGCTCCCACTCCGTCTGTCCGAGCAGAAGATCTCCGTACTCCAGTTCGTCATAATCAATTCCCTCAAGCCATATATATAAAATCGAACTCCCGCCGGCTTCCTCCAGAAAATAATCCATCTCTCCATGCCGCGTGATCCGCTCCACCGTTGTCATATAACAGGTTCCATCGCTCTTTACCAGCACTGCTTTATCTCCCGGTTTCAATTTTCCGGTCTGTATATGACCGCCCGTTATCTTCTCGGCATTATCCATCCAGTCGGCATCAGCGGTATTACCCCGGGAATAAAGCGTGTCGATCCGAAACAGAAAACTGGACTTCGCCTGTTCAGCGGCCTGCTCCGCTTTTTTCTGCTCCGTTATTGCATCCTGATCGACAGATGACAGTTCTCTATCGTCGCTCTTATTCACATTCTGTCTGTATCCTGTATAAGCGGCAAAAAACAAAACTGCCGCCAATGCCATGATCTCCAAAAGCTTTTTCAATGCTTTCACAGCCGGATCACCTCCAGATCCTCCGGCACATAGATCGTCCCGTCGAAGTACGCTTTCGCCTCTTTTGTATAGAGCTTCTTTCTCTTTTCCATATGATCGTCCTCCGTGTGATACAGGATCAGATTTTTCACGCCCAGCTCTTTTGCCAAAACCGCCGCATCCTTCGCCGTGCTGTGATGCTTCTCGTAAGGGTTATACTTATCGGCGTCCGCAAAGAGACAGAACGCCTCGCTCATCAGATAATCGCACTCCTCCGCATAAGAACGGCTGCACGCCGCATAGGGCTCATCCCCCAGGCAGGTGAGACGCATCCCATCCCCGAAAACCATCATAAAACCGAACTGCTTCTCCTTCTCCGAACCGATGTCAAACACCTGAAATTCCGCGCCCAGAAGCGTGATCTTTTCTTTATCCTCCATCACCTGAAAAAAAATCCGGTTGTCAAAAAAGCAGGTGAATTTCTCCCACAGCGTCAGATCGCAGATCGTCCGCAGGGTGCGGATCACCTTTTCGTTGCCGTACACGGTAAAATCCCCTTTATATTTCCCGCTTTTCATCCACACCGCGATCTGCCTCACGATCCAGACGCCCCCTAAAATATGGTCGGTGTGGGCGTGGGTGATATACATCTGATGTACTTTTTTCAGTTTCAGCTCAGCCCTGTCGAGCTGAGTCAGGATGCCGTTTCCGCCGCCCGCGTCCACCAGCAGATATTCTCCATCATTTTCCACCATAAAACAGGTATTGTAACAGTTTTTCACCATGGCATTTCCGGTGCCGAGAATGGTAATTTTTCGATCTTTCATAAAAAGTCTCCTCACTTTTATACGCCAACTTTTTTACAGATATCCTGTAAGCAGCACTTATCACAGTAGGGGCTTGTCCTCGCCGTGCACACGGCTCTCCCGTGGTCCACCAGGCGATGGCAGAAACTGTTTCCCTCCTCGGGCGGCACAAGCTTCCAGAGCTCCTTCTCGACCTTCGCCGGCTCCTTGATCCCATCCACTAATCCCATGCGGTTCACCAGCCGGATGCAGTGGGTGTCCGTCACGATGGCAGGCTTGCCGAACACATCCCCCATGATCAGGTTGGCGCTCTTCCTGCCCACCCCCGGCAGGGCGAGCAGTTTGTCAAAGTCGTCCGGAACCTTCCCGCCGTACTCATCCCTGAGCACTTTCATACAGGCGTTGATATCCCTCGCCTTGCTCCGTCCGAGCCCGCAGGGATGGACGATCTTTTCGATCTCCTCCGCAGAAGCCTCCGCCAGCGCGTTGATGTCCGGGAACACTTTATAAAGCTCTTCCACCACCACATTCACCCGGGCATCCGTACACTGCGCCGCCAGCCGCACGCTGACAAGCAGCTTCCACGCCTGATCGTAGTCCAGGGTGCAGTCTGAATCCGGGTATTCCTGTTTCAGTCTCTCGATGATCTCTAAAGTACGTTGTTTTTTTGTCATTGGTTTCTCCTCTTCTCTCGTCGTTAGTAATACCATGTCGGACTGACAGACACACCGCCATGGCAGGAATAATAAACGTCCAGTTTACATACCGGTACATCCCGTCCTTCCGCATAAAGATAAAAATATTCCTGGTCTCCGCTCGTTATGTATCCATCTTCGTATACGACCCTTCCCTTTTCATCATAAAAGCTTTGCAGACTGGAATCATTTGTCATATATAAATAAGTAGTATGCCAATAATCTCTGTAAAATAAGGTTCCGTCATCCCGGTAAATATAATCTATTTCCATCAAGGGCAATCGATCTTTTACAATGCCGAAGCCATCGTTTACTTCAGCCAGTCCATACGATCGAAAATGAGCCGGTTTTCCATCCTGTGTATATTCTATTGTCTCTTCGTATCCCTCCTCATCATCCGGACCTATTACAGTCATCTTGGAATAAGTATTATCCGACCATTTTTCCTTTATCGACCCGTTCGTCCCGATTGTAAAACCGTACATGGATGCCCATCTTTCATTGTCACTGTTCAAATAGTAATTTCTGTAGAGAATACCGCAAAACTCCTCTGCGGATTTGGTTTTATATAATTCCAGCCGGGGATTATGGTGCAAATCACAAATTTGATACACAGGTTCCCTGTCATTCACTCCATACTCTGCCCAAAATGCCTCCCTGCTCTCATATTCTACTTCATGCCATTTTCCATCTTCAAATTCCATATCCATGCGGACTTTCGGATCATAATCATCTGACCTGCCATACAGCCCCTCCCACATCAGGAAGTCATAATATTCTTTATTTGTCGGATTTCCCTCCTTATCAAGTTTCGCGATTCCTTTAAAAAGGCTTTCCCCATCCAGACAATCCCATATCTCTATCTCCCCTGTATCCTTATTCAATAATGAACGTCGAAATTCACGTCCGTCAAGCAGATAAACCTTCCTGACCTGATACTTTTCTCCATCCTCAACGGTGAGCATTTTCTCATACCGCACTTCCTCGTATCTCGGTATCCTGATCGCTTCCTCAAACCGCAGCTTCAGATCATCCCAACCGATATATACTCCCTCGGGACTGCCCGCAGAAAAAATTTCCATATCTCTTACAGGAGCTCCCGTATATCTGCCAAAATCTCCAAACGTAATTTCTATCGGTTCCGTAAGTTTCCCGCATGGAACCTGTTGCAAAACATCACCCTTCTGGTTATAAAGCCTCAGCTCATATTCCCCGGCAGGCTCACTGAGTTCTGCCAATGTAAGTGTAAAATAGTCAACCTCCTCCCGGAGAGCACTTGACCAGAAAGAAAAATCAACCGGAGTCTCTTTCACTGCCGATGCTATCTCTTTTTTCACATCTTCTTTCCCGGAACCGTCCTCCTTTTCAGTTTCTTCCACAGTTTTATCTGCCAACTGCGGCACTGCCTCTTTTGCGCCGCATCCGACCAGCCAAAAAAGAACTGTCAGAAGTGCTGTCATCTTTACAACCGTTTTTTTCGTTCTCATACCTATTTTATCTCCGTGATCCATGCAGAAAGTAGCCTTCAAATTATTGTACCAAACATATCGCATCACTAACAATATTATCTTATCGGCACATACTCCCGATACCTGCCCTCCACTGTAGCATACGCTTCCTCCGACACCTCTTTATCTCCGACAAAAAATTTCTCCGACACCTCACTATCC
>CANRWP010000059.1 GCA_947643595.1 uncultured bacterium
CAAGCAGATTTGACATATGTCGGAATAGTCAAAACATCGGTATAGTCGACACTATTACGATAACGGAATAGCTTTGATAATGGCAGTTCCTACAAAAACAGACAGATGAACCTGCTTGCTGCCCGTATCGGTTCTACGGTCCATTATGACCAGCCGTATACTCCAACCCAGAAAGCCAAGGTGGAGCGTTGGTTTCGTACCATGAAAGATCAGTGGATGGCAGGCCTTGATATGCGGGATTTCCATACGCTTGATGAACTTCGCACAAGCCTGTACACGTATGTCAGTCAGTATAACCAGAGGATCCATTCTTCCCTGAATGGAAAGAACCCACAGGAACGCTACTTTAGCGAGCCAGACTGCTTCCACCGCTTACCCGAAGATAAGATTGACCTGTTATTCTTACTGGAGTTAGAGCGTCGCGTTTCCATTGACTGTGTGGTTACGATTGGCCACATCGAGTATGAGGTCGATTACCGTTTTGCAAAACAGAGGATCCAACTCCGTTATTCTCCTGATATGAAATCCATCTACGTGGTAGAAGCAGATGGTACGCTTACACCCATCCGTCTTCTTAATAAGATCGAAAATGCAGATATCAAACGTGAAAAGCCGCGTCTTTATGGAGGTGATGACTAATGGATTATACGATCCGCTATGGTTTGGAATTCAACCCATTTTTAAAGAACTCCAAAGAAATCTTTGTATCAACGGATGAATCAAAAGAAGTTCTGTTCCGGCTGAACTATCTTGCAAATGCCGCTTCAAAAACGCCCTTCTCAATAACTGTCCTTGTTTTCGTGTCTGCAAATATCTGTCTCAGTTCTGAATTTGCCACCATTTTGCTGACAGAATTTGCTCCGGCGTTCCATATACTGTGTCCTATGCCTTCTGCAATGTTCATCATTCCCAGTTCTGCCTGATGTGCATAGTTGTCTACAACCGTACCGCCAAAACTGCCACCTTCCCATCTGGCACGATTATCTTTCCGCTCCTGACGATATTGTTTCTGTGCCTCCAGGTCTTCATTTACAGAAATGATTTTATCACAGACAGAATCCGAAGCCTCATAAAAGGGATTCAGATATCCATGTTCATTTGCATACTGATAAATCGTGTCATAGTCCCAGTCATAACGTTCAATACTGATAAGCTCTTTCTTGATTTCATCAATCACAGGACAGATACTCTTTTGAAAGTCAGAAGAAGATTTCCGCAGAATATCATCGCAATTCGTATAGCTGTTATAAAGAGCAGAAAACTGTGAAACAGCTTCTTTTGCCAGATTGCTGTATTTTCTCCGAAGAACCGTATATAGATTTCTCTCTTTCGGAATATTGACAGCCCCAACAGAACATGAATATTCCACGGAATGACTTTCCTTTTCCAACAACTCATTCATTAACATACTCAAATCTCCTTTATCTTTTTCCTGTAAACCTCTTACTTTATATTGAGCATATATATACCTCATATATAAATATACCATACAACTCTCAATCTTACAATTAAATTCTGGATAAAATATAATAAAAACCGGAGGTGCCGCCATGCCCAAGAAAGAAAACCCTTTACGCCAGCTTCCTGTCAGTTCAGATGATTATGGCGATATAAAAATTCACTTAGCTGAAATATTAGAAGAAAAAAACATTTCTCTCAATCAGTTATCCTTTCGCACAGAAATGCAGAGAACACAATTAAGAAATTACAGGGATAACAAGATACAACGTCTGGATATTGATATTCTGAAACGCCTGTGTTATGTATTGGAATGTAATCTGACTGATTTGGTAGAATATATCCCGCCAGAAGAAACACAGACTCTGCAATAAAACCTACGTTGTAAGAACTTTATTGTCACGAACAGTAAAACCCCATGGAAACACACACTCCCATGGGGTTAAAATATAACTCTTATTCTCTTTTATTCCCAAGAACATCCGTTCCTTTTCGCCCTTACTTGTGATATGGTTCCCCGTTTATGATCCGAAACGCCCGGTAGATCTGTTCCGCCAATATCACCCGCATCAGCTGATGGGGAAATGTCATGTCGGAAAAACTGAGTTTTAAGTCCGCTCGCTGAGACACCGAAGAATGCAACCCCAGAGAACCCCCGATAATAAAAACAAGCTGGCTCTCCCCCGCCAGGGCAAGATTTTCCAGCTTTTTTGCAAACTTCTCCGAATCATATTTTTTTCCTGCGATCTCCAGAGTGATAACAAAACTGTTATCGCGCAGCCTTTTTAAAATGCGCTGCGCTTCCTTCTGCTTTATGATATTCTCCTGTGCCGGAGAGACTCTCTCCGGCGCAGGTTCGTCTGAAACCTCGACGATCTCCAGACGGCAGTAACGGCCAAGCCGCTTCCGGTATTCACTCAGGGCCTCTCTGTAAAAAGCTTCTTTTATTTTTCCGACTGCCAGAATCGTAATATTCATAATTCTTTATCCCCGAAAATATCCTGATAATGCTTATCGAGAAACCGATCCATATAACCTTCATTTAAATTCAGGAAGCGCTCGGAAAGCAGCTCTTTCATCCGGTCAAAGCGCTTAAAGTACTTCTGCTCATCGCTGAGCTCTTCCTCCTCCTGCGTGAACAGCCCGTCGTCTATCTTATCCGCAGTCATATACTCCACAAACCATTTTTCCAGTTCTTTGGTAAGCTCCCTTTCCGATTCCGCCTTTTTCGCGTATTTCCCCGCGTTTTTCATGGAAATAACACCCATGACGACAAAGAACAGAAACATTGCGCCAAGAACGCCCAAAATCATAAACTTTGAAGACTCGGTTAACGGCAGTTTGATCACATCGCAGAAACACAGGAGGATCCCGATAAGGCCGAGCATCCCTACCGCCAGGAGCGTGTACGCGGAAGACTTATTATCCGCCGCTTTCTCCTCATAGTTTTGATAGACGCCCCGGGATGCCTCCTCCGCCGCTTTTTTTGCCTTCTCCAACAGCGCCTCCTCCTCATTCCCCGAAGCGCTTTCGTCCTGGACGGCCTCTTCCTGCAGCATTTCCTCCAGCTCTGCCATCCGCTCCCGCATCGCCGTTTCCTTTGCTTCCCGCTGCGCTTCCTCCCACTCTTTCAGGGAATCGACAAGTTCGCAGCCACAATCTGCACAGACCTCAATTCCTTCATAATACTCGTTTTTACATTTTGGACACCAGGGCATCCCTCTTCACCCCTCTTTCGTACCTTCTCTTTCTTTTATTGAACCGTATAATTCAACCTTACCGTGATCGACGCCGTCTTATCTTTCGCACTGGTATTAAAAGTACCCCCGTAACTGTAATCCTCCGTGCTGGAATAAGCGCCTGTGATCTGAAATACACCCAGGTTCGCTGTCAGCAATTCCCCCGTCTGACACCCTGCGTTCTGCGCCATGATATCGATCCGCTCTTTCGCGTTCTGCGTCGCCTCCTCGATCAGCTGCAATTTAAGCTCATCCAGCTTCGTATAGTAGTACTCCGGCGAATCCGAAATGATCTCCACTCCCGAGTCGATCAGCTCCGTACATTCATTGGCAATATTCGTGACCTTGCCCACATCGCCGGAGTTTACCGCAAAGGACTGGGTGAGTTCATATCCGTCGTCCTCATAGCCGATGTACTCCCCCTCCTCATTGTAGATATCCCTGGTCATCTCCCGGATGCTCACCGAGTAAAACGTCATCTCCTCCGCCGATATGCCGTTATCCTCAAAATATTTTTTCACGACATCCGCATTTTTCTGGATTTCCCTGTAAGCCTCCTTCGAGGTAACACCATGCACCGAAAACTGCCCGCGCCACACGGCGAGATCCGACTCAAAATCTACGCTGGCGGAACCGGTGGCGGAAAGTCCCTCGCCCGTCTTCCCGAGCTTTGCCTCCTTCAAACCGTTTGTACCGATCACCACGCAGATGACCGCGCAGATCCCGGCAATACATGTTATTATAATCGACTTATATTCTTTCATATTTTTGCTCCTTATCTTCCTGACAGATACTCATGGATTCCCTGTGCCGCACTCTTTCCGGCACCCATCGCCAGAATGACCGTCGCCGCGCCTGTCACGGCATCGCCGCCCGCATAGACACCCTCTTTGGATGTGGCTCCATTCTCTTCGTCCGCCACAATACATTTCCAACGGTTTGTGGCAAGCCCTTCCGTTGTGGAAGAGATCAGCGGATTCGGAGAAGTACCGAGAGCCATGATCACTGTATCCACATCGATCACATACTCGGAACCCGGAATCACGACAGGCCTTCTTCTGCCCGACTCGTCGGGTTCGCCCAGCTCCATGCGCACACATTTAATACCGCTTACCCAGCCTTTGTCATCGACCAGGATCTCCACCGGGTTCGTCAGCAGATGGAAGATGATGCCTTCCTCCTTTGCGTGGTGCACCTCCTCCACCCTGGCGGGCAGTTCCTCCTCAGAACGGCGATATACAATATATACTTCCGATCCCAGCCGCAGAGCCGTTCTCGCCGCGTCCATCGCCACGTTGCCGCCGCCCACCACAGCTACCTTTTTCCCTTTCATGATCGGTGTGTTGGAATCCTCTTTAAAGGCTTTCATCAGATTGCTTCTTGTCAGGTACTCGTTGGCGGAGAAGACGCCGTTCGCATTCTCCCCGGGAATACCCATAAACTTCGGAAGCCCCGCGCCGGAGCCGATAAACACCGCGTCGAACCCCTCCTCCTTCATCAGTTCGTCGATCGTGACCGCTTTTCCGATCACCACATCGGTCTCGATCTTTACGCCCAGCGCCCTGACATTCTCGATCTCTTTCTGTACCACATTCTCCTTGGGGAGCCTGAACTCCGGAATGCCGTAGACAAGCACGCCGCCTGCCTCGTGCAGAGCCTCAAAGATCGTCACTTCGTAACCCATCCTGGCGAGATCTCCCGCACAGGTGAGCCCCGCAGGGCCGGAGCCGATCACAGCTATCTTCTTTCCGCGTTTTTCCTTCGCCCCCTCGGGCACGATACCGTTCTCTCTCGCCCAGTCTGCGGTAAACCGTTCCAGCTTGCCGATGGAGACCGGTTCCCCCTTTATGCCTCTGATACATTTCCCCTCGCACTGACTCTCCTGCGGGCAGACTCGTCCGCAGACTGCCGGAAGCGCCGAGGATTTGCTGATCACCTGGTAGGCCGCCTCGATATCACCGCCCTTTACCTTCTCGATAAAGCCCGGAATATCGATCGCCACCGGACATCCTTTGATACACTGAGCATTCTTGCAGCCAATACATCTGGAAGCCTCTTCCATCGCTTCTTCCATATTGTAGCCCAGACATACTTCCTCAAAGTTTGTTGCTCTCACTTTCGCGTCCTGCTCTCTCACAGGAACTTTCTTCAATACATCCATCTATTATAAACCTTACCTTTCTTTATTCATTGCAGTTTCCGCAGCCGCCGTGGTGGGTGTCTCCTTCCTCGAGCCGCAGCATCGCCCTGCCCTCCTCAGTCTTGTACTGCTGCTGACGCTTCATCGCGTTATCAAAATCCACCAGATGGCCGTCAAATTCCGGACCGTCCACGCAGGCAAACTTCACTTCGCCGCCCACCAGCACCCGGCAGGCGCCGCACATGCCTGTTCCGTCCACCATGATCGGATTCAGGGAAACCACTGTCGGCAGATTCAGCTCCTTTGTCAGTTTGCAGACAAATTTCATCATGATCATCGGCCCGATGGCAATACAGACATCATACTGCTTCCCCTCCTCCACCAGATCCTGAATGACTTTCGTCACCATGCCGGATCTGCCGTAAGAACCGTCGTCCGTTGTGATATAGAGATTTCCGGCAACCGCTTTCATCTCTTCCTCCATGATCAGGATATCCTTCGTCTTCGCCCCGACGATCACATCGGCAGCCACTCCCTGTTCCCCAAGCCACTTTACCTGAGGATATACCGGTGCTGTGCCGACACCACCCGCCACAAACAGAATCTTCTTTTTCCGCAGAGATTCGATATCCTCCTCACAGAGTTCGGACGGACGTCCCAGAGGCCCCACAAAATCCCGGAAACAATCACCTTCCTCCAACGCTGTCATCCTCTTTGTCTCCGCGCCCACGATCTGAAATACGATGGTTACCGTGCCTGCCTCCCTGTCGTAATCGCAGATCGTCAGCGGGATCCGCTCCCCGTCATCATCCATGCGGACAATGACAAACTGTCCGGGCAGACAGTTTTTTGCCACCCGCTTTGCGCTCACGACCATCTTGTAGATCGTGTTGTTCAACTGCGCTTTCTCCAAAATTTTAAACATAATACTCCTCACCTTTCCGTTTCTTTATTTCCGCGGTCAGCGAGCCAGACAGCCGTGCTTGCACGGATATCTGGCGACAGCCGCGAGGGTGTAATACCCCGTAGCTTGCTGCAAGGTATACACTATGATCCCTGCCATAAAAGTTCTGTGCCCAGCGCAAAATTGCTGGTGCGCACGTCATAATGTGTTCCATACAAAGGCAGGTTGTACATTCCGACCGCATAATAACTGCCCGTCTTCTCCCGACTGCCGTCAGGATTTTCTATGTATTCCGAGAAAATATAGAAATCTCCCTCATTTTCTATATTGACGCAGCAGGCAAACACATAGATCATTCTCCGGGGATCCTCCGCCGAGACCGTTCCATACAGATCGACAATCCGCCCCGTATTCAGCATATAACGCAAAATAACGCTCTGCGCATCCTCCTTTGTGTAGTCCGTGATCGGTTCCAGGTGATAATTGCGCACCGTGACCTCACTGGACACCCCGTTCTCGTCGATCGCCGCAAATTTAAAACTGCTGTCGCCCAGCGGCATCGGCAAAAATCCGTTGTATATAGTGCTGAGTCCGTCCGGTTCGCTGCCGTCCGTCGTATAGTAGATCTGGCAGCCTTCCTCCGCTTCCACATGGATCATCTGCGGCGTGAAAAAGTCACCGCTGTAAGCATCCACCTCCGGCGCAAAAGGCATCGACACATCGATCTGATAGGTTGCCTTCGCATAGGGGCTCTTAATACCATATTCGTTGATAAACACCGCTGTTATTTCATACTCGCCGGTCTCCAGAAAGATAGGAGATATGTACTCCTCCGAATATCGGTCGGGATTGCTTCCGTCCATCGTGAAATAGATGTGCCCGTTGGTATTGCTCAGAATCTTCAGGGGAACCACCTCATTATAAGCCCCTTCTACATAACTGAATTCCGGCATGTTTGCCATGTACTCGGAATATTTCTCCTGGATCGAGGCTTCCGGACAATTCTGCAGGAGCGTATTGACCTGCTCATACTGTTTCTTCTCCACATAGAATGTGATGATCCCGTCGTACGCCTGCACCAGTTTTTCCCGGGACACCTGCTCATGGCTCACAAGCTCATACAGACTCCCTATGTAATCCTGTTCCTCCCCGAGCACCTCGTAGCAGGCTGCCATCTCCAGTTTGATCTCCTCAAAGCTCCCCCCGGCATCTAACGCCCCCTGCAGGCTGACAAGAGCTGTCTCATAATCTCCTTCTTCTATGTAAACCATTGCCGTTTTCATCTGATACTCCGCAGAGCGGAAATAGATGGTTACTGAAAAATATGCCACAAGGAGGATCAATCCCAGTACAAAGATACAGCCGAGACTGAGCACAAACATATTTTTCTGCTTTTCGTGTTCCCCCTCGGGTTCTTCCTCCTGTTCATCCGTCAAAGTCTCCACCACGCCGGAGAGCGATTCTGTTATGCTGTTTTCCACCTCAGGTTCGAAATCCGGTACGATCCGCACTTCCATGCCGCAGACATCACAATACAGATGACCTTCCGGAATTTCCCTGCCGCACTCAGGGCATATCATGAGACCCTCTCCCTTCTTTTCACTGTGACCAAATCAGTATAGCATAATTTTATTTATAAGTCTACTGATGCGATGCAGTTGCTCATCAGCATGGCGATCGTCATCGGGCCGACACCGCCCGGGACAGGCGTGATCGCGCTGCATTTGGGAGCCACTGAGTCAAAATCCACATCTCCACAGAGTTTTCCGTTTTCATTGCGATGAATTCCCACATCGATGACCGCCGCGCCTTCCTTCACATAATCTGCGGTTATAAATCTCGGTTTTCCGATCGCCACCACGAGAATATCCGCCCGCTTTGTCACTTCCTTCAGATCCTTCGTCCTGGAATGACAGACCGTCACCGTCCCGTTTTCAGCCAGAAGAAGCAGAGCCACAGGTTTTCCTACTATGTTGCTGCGCCCGATCACCACACACTCTTTCCCGGCGATGGCAATGCCGCTTCGCTTCAAAAGCTCGATGATGCCTGCTGGCGTACAGGAGACAAATCCCTTTTGTCCTGTGCAGAGAGCGCCGGCGCTCATGGGGTGGAAGCCATCCACATCTTTCTTCACATCGATCGCCCGGATCACCTTGTTCTCGTCGATCTGTCCCGGAAGAGGCAGCTGCACCAGAATGCCATTTACCGCCGGATCGGCATTCAATTTCCCGATCAGTTCCAAAAGCTGTTCCTCGCCGGTATCCTCCGGCAATTCGTAAGATAAGGATCGGATACCGCACGCCTCGCAGGCCCGCTTTTTGTTCCGGACATAGACGCCGGAAGCCGGATCGTTCCCTACCTGCACTACAGCCAGTGTGATCTCTATCCCCTTTTCTCTGTATTCCTCCGCTCTCATGCGGCACTCTTCCTTGATCTGTGCCGAAATCGTCTTGCCGTCGATCAACTGATAACTCATACTTTTTCTCTCCCTATATACTCTCTTCTCTTTAAAACAGTCCCGTAATCTTACCTTCCTCGTCCACATCGATCCGGAAAGCTGCTGGCATTTTCGGCAGGCCCGGCATCGTCATGACCGCCCCGGTCAACACCACGACAAACCCCGCTCCCGCAGACACATAGACCTCCCGGATGGTCACGGTAAAGCCCTCCGGCCGTCCGAGAAGAGCCGCGTCGTCCGACAGCGAATACTGCGTCTTCGCCATACATACCGGCAGATCTCCGAACCCCAGTTTTTCCAGCTGAGCGATCTGTTTCGCGGCGGATGCCGCGTAGGAAACCCCGGCCGCTCCGTAAATCTCTTTCGCCACAGTCTCTATTTTTTCCCGCAGAGGCAGTTTTCTCTCATACAATACATGGAAACGACTTTCCTTCTCCAGCGCGGCAAGCACTTTCTTCGCCAGAGAAAGACCACCCTCTCCTCCTTTTTCCCACACTTCGGAGAGCGCAAACTCGCAGTCTCTCTCCAGGCAGAATCTTTCCACATAGGACAGCTCCTTTTCCGTATCGGTCAGAAATCTGTTCAGGGTGACCACCACCGGCACACCGTATTTCTGCAGGTTTTCGATATGTTTTTCCAGATTGACGATACCGGCTTTCAGTGCCTCCAGATTCTCTTCGCTCAGATCTTCCTTCTTGACACCGCCGTTGTATTTTAACGCCCGAACCGTCGCCACCAGTACCACCGCGTCCGGTTTTAATCCCGCCGCCCGGCACTTGATATCAAAGAATTTCTCTGCCCCCAGGTCTGCCCCAAAGCCGGCCTCCGTGATGCAGTAGTCCGCCATTTTTAGCGCCGTTCTTGTGGCGCGGACGGAGTTACACCCGTGGGCGATATTGGCAAACGGCCCGCCGTGCACCAGCGCCGGCGTATGCTCCAGTGTCTGAATCAGATTCGGCTTTATCGCATCTTTCAACAACGCCGCCATGGAACCCACCGCCTGCAGATCGTTTGCTGTAACCGGCTGTCCCTCCAGATCGTAGGCGACTACGATCTTTCCAAGCCGTTTCTTCAGATCCTCCATATTCTCCGCCAGGCAGAGCACCGCCATGATCTCGGAGGCCACCGTGATCACAAAATGGTCCTCCCTCACAAAGCCGTCCGCCCTGCTTCCAAGACCGACCACCACATTTCGCAGTACCCTGTCATTCATATCCAGGCATCTCTTCCAGACAATGTTCCTCGTATCGATCCGCAGCGCGTTCCCCTGTTGGATATGATTGTCCAGCAGCGCTGCCAGCAGATTGTTGGCTGAAGTGATCGCATGAAAATCCCCGGTAAAATGCAGATTCAGATCTTCCATCGGCACCACCTGAGCCATGCCGCCTCCCGCTGCGCCGCCCTTGATGCCAAAACAGGGGCCCAGAGAGGGTTCCCGCAGAGCGATCACCGCATTTTTTTTAAGCTTCCCGAAGGCCTCCCCGAGCCCTACCGTAGTGGTCGTCTTTCCCTCCCCCGCCGGCGTGGGATTGATGGCCGTCACCAAAATCAGTTTTCCGTCCTCTCTGCTCTGCAGGGAGCGGATGTACTCCTCCGACAGTTTGGCTTTATATTTTCCGTACAGCTCCAGCTCTTTTGCGGGAATCCCACATCTCTCCGCCACCTTTTCAATGGGCTCCAAAACCGCTTCCTGTGCAATTTCAATATCTGTTTTCATTCTGACCTCCCGCTTTTTTTCTACATGGACTCTTCCACAAAACTCTCAAACTGTTCCGGGCTCATCAATACCTTTCTGGGTTTCGTCCCTTCCTCCTCACCGACCACGCCTGCCTCGCAGAGCTGGTCCATGATCCGTGCCGCCCGGTTGAATCCGATCTTAAACACTCTCTGCAGCATGCCGATAGAAGCTTTATCCTTCTCGATGATAAACTTTCCGGCCTCCACAAAATACTCGTCAAAGGCGGAAGCAGAATCCGCCTGCGCGCTTCCCGCTCCCCCGGATACCGTTTTCATCTGTTGCTCAATATCGGGACTGTACTGTGTGATGATATTCTGCGCCTTCAAGAATTCCACCACATCCTGCACTTCGTCATCGGAGACGAAGGCTCCCTGGATCCTGGCGGGCTTCGGATACCCCTGGGGGTAAAACAGCATATCTCCCTTTCCGAGCAGTTTTTCCGCACCCACCATGTCCAGGATCGTCCTGGAATCCACGCCGCTGGAGACCGCAAAAGCGATCCGGCTGGGCATATTCGCCTTGATCAGTCCCGTGATAACATCCACGGAAGGACGCTGGGTCGCGATGATCAGATGGATCCCGGCCGCCCTGGCCAGCTGTGCCAGACGACAGATGGATTCTTCCACTTCCCCCGGCGCCACCATCATCAGGTCTGCCAGCTCATCCACAATGATCACGATCTGCGGCATTTTGGCGATCGCGTCGGTCACACCCTTTTTCTGCATCTGTTCTGCCTTCTGGTTATAGCCTTTCAGATCGCGCACTCCCTGTTCCGCAAACTTATTATATCTCTCCGTCATTTCCGCCACACCCCAGTGCAGAGCCCCCGCCGCCTTTTTCGGATCGGTCACCACCGGCAGCAGCAGATGAGGGATCCCGTTGTAGACGCTGAGTTCCACCACCTTCGGATCGATCATGATCAACTTCACGTCCTCCGGATGAGCTTTATATAAAATGCTCATAATGATTGTATTGATACAGACCGATTTGCCGGAACCGGTAGCCCCGGCGATCAGCATATGGGGCATTTTGGCGATATCCGTCACCACCACTTTACCGCCGATGTCTTTCCCCACCGCGAAGGCCAGCCTGGAATCAAACTTCTGATATTCCGGCGATTCGATCAGATCTCGGAATGCCACCGCGGAATTTTCCTTGTTCGGCACTTCGATACCTACCGCCGCCTTCCCCGGGATCGGCGCCTCGATACGGATATCCGTGGCCGCCAGATTCAGTTTGATATCATCCGCCAGTCCCACGATCTTGCTGACTTTCACGCCCTGTTCCGGCTGCATTTCATACCGGGTCACGGTGGGCCCCTGGCTGATCTCCGTGACGGTCACCTTCACCCCGAAATTTTCCAGCGTCTGCTGTAAATGAAACGCCGTGTCCTTCAACTCTTTGTTGTTGTCGCCTCTGCCTGCATTTTTCCCTTTCCGCAGCAGAGTGACCGGCGGAAATGTATATTTTTTCGGCAGTCCCTTCTCTCTCACAGGAGTGGAGACATCGCTCTTTCCTGCCGTCTCCCGCACAGCGCTCTGCCCTTCCATCAGTGCGGACCTTCCCGGGGAAGCTTCCGTGATCGGCTCCGGTATCTCTGCCAGGTCTTTTTCGGGCTCCGCAATGCGGATCCTCTCCTGACGGGGCTCCGGCTTTTGCGGAATGACTTCGTTCTCCTCATAATCCGGCCAGGAAATCTCCTGCACCTCATCGACCTCCGCCTCTTTCCGATAGATGGGGCGCTCCGGCTTCTCCTCGCGTACAGGTTCCTCCGGTACAATATCCTGGACCCGGATCTCGTGCATCTCGTTTCGGTTTTCCACAGTGCGCTCCCTTGCGGTGAGCGTGGTGTCGAGCATCACTCCTCTGCTCTTTTTATTCATGCGCAGTATCTTTTCGTCTTCTCTCTTTTCCTGTTCGAGCTGTCTCTCTCTGGCCCTCTCCTCCTGCTGTATCTGCCGTCTTTTAGCCTTCTCCTCCTGCTCTTTTTGCCTCTTCTGACTGCGTTCTTCCAGCTGCGCCTGCCGCCTTCGATCCCGCTCCTCCTGCTCCTGCCTGCGCTGCTGCATCCGCTCTCTCTTCTCTTCGCGAAGCCTCTCGCGGCGATCGAACGCGCTCTCGCCCTCTTCCTCGTACTCCTCCTCGTATCTCGCCTCCCTGGACCGCATACGCTCCGCCAGCACCTTGCTGCTCTTTTTCGCTCCGCTTATCACGGAGCGCTCCGTCAAGATCACCGCACAGATGAGCCCCAGCACAAGGATCAACAGCACTGTACCGAACATGGCAAGATAGTGGTAGGACAGATAGGCCAGAGAGCCCGCCAGACATCCGCCGCCGTTATGGTTTTGGGCCGCCGCCTTATAGATCTCGACAAAGCTGTAGTTCTCCATCTCCGCTAGGCGCCCGGCAAACAGTTCGCAGAGCATCGATATCAGCACATACAGAAGCACTCCCGAGACCAGCTTCCTGATCGCCGCGAAGCTCCCCTGGTTGCTTATGTAAAACAATACCGCCACAAAGATGAGGATCGGCGCGATATACGCGGTGAGACCGAAAATGCCAAACTGCACACTCTTCAAAAAGCCTCCGACGCTCCCCATGATCCCGAAATTACATAAAAACAGAAACACACAAAAAGCAAACAGGACAATAAGCCCGATCTCCTGCGTCAGCTTGCTGTTAAGAGCCTCCTCCTTCGCCGGTTTTCTTTTGTTTGCTGTCTGTCTGCCTCTGCTGTTACTTCTATTGTTGGAAGAACCGGAACGGCTCCCCTGTCTTTTCCCTCTATTACCGGATGCTGCCATATTTTTCCTTTTCTCTGCACCAAAAAATTTTGCAGACAGACCACGCCTGCCTGCGAAATTTAGTCTACCACAAAAAATGAAATTTGTCATCTGTATTTATTGGGAAGCTCCCGTAGAAAAATCCGCCTGTCTGTGATATGATTTTACTGAAAACAATAAATTCTCAAAACGACAGGAAACTGAAATGATATACTATCTGTTCAAATTTACAAAAATCCTCCTGATCCTGCTCCCTCTTTACCTGCTTCTTCGCAGACCCTGGAAACGGGAACGGAAAAGAGAATGCGCCCTCTGCCTGTTTGTCCTGTTTATGTCGGGGCTGCTTATCCTCGCCCTGGAGGGAAACTGGCAGAGTCCCTCTCTGATGGTCAAAAGTGCCAAAACACGGCTCTCCACAGGCTATGCCGTCAACCTGATCCCTTTTCGCAGTATCAGCGGATTCTTCCGCCACTTTCATTTTTCTGTTTTTCTGGTGAATATCGTGGGAAATATTGTGATGTTTTTTCCCTGGGGATTCGGGCTGCCCCTTCTGTGGAAAAAGAGGCAGTCCGTTCTCTCCTCGCTCCTGTCCTGCGCACTGCTTCCCGTCTTTATAGAGACAGCACAGCTTTTTATAGAAAGAAGCGTGGATATAGACGATCTGATCCTGAATTTTGCCGGCGGCATGATCGGCGCCGCCGGATATTTCCTCATCCGGAAAAAGATACCGAACATCGAACAACTGGCTCGTTGACTGTCAGCTGTCTCCTGCCGCTACCGTTTCCTCCTCTGCAGCCAGATCACAAGCCCGGTGACGAGCAGTCCCAGAGGAAGCGCCAGCACAAGGAGAAGCCCTGCAAGGATAAACTCGAACGCAGGCACCGTCAGAAAACCCGCATAATAACTTTTCACCGGTATGGACACCGCATTTTCCACCGTGGCAAAACTGCTCACCGCATCCTCAAACAGTTTCTTATTGTTTCCCGCGACAATGGCATCCGCTCCCTCCTCGAAGATCACCGCAGAGGTGTAGACTACGACCGTACTCTCGCCGCCGTCCGTCTGCCTTGTCACCCTCGCACCCAGGGCGAAGGGGCCGTCGATATCCTCCGTCGTCTTTTCCCCGGTGGACACTTCGTCCGGATTGATCCGCGCGAAGGAATCCTCCGTCGTCTTCAGCAGATAGTGGACCTCCCCGCTCTCCTCCGCCGCCTCGTCGATCACGATACCGCCGGCATATGGCGCAAAGACATACCCTTCATAAGCCCCGGCGGTCACCTCGTCGTACAGCACCTCCGGCAAAAGGTACAGCATATTCTGATAGTAGTAGTCTCTGTCGTTCTCCACCACCATCCCCTCCGCAAACGTCACATCGTAATCCGCAAACAGGGAGCGATAATTCGGAAGTTCCTCCCTGCTGTACCCCCGGACAAACAGAGCGTCCCCGCCGCCGTTTAAATACCGCCTGATCTTCTCCGCGTCATCTTTGGACAGATCCGCCGTGGGCGCATTGACGATCAGTCCTTTTGCATCCTGCGGCACCTCATCCACAGTCAGAAGATTTAACGTCTCATATTCGATATTGAGCTTTTCCAGAACAGACAAAAATCCGGCTTCCAGAGTGCCTTCTCCGTGCCCTTCCAGCAGATACACCTTAGGCATATCCTCCATCGTCACATAGTGCAGCGCGCTGGTGATCTGCCCCTCCGCATCGTAACCGGTCATCTCGTATCCGTAAGTCTCGTAACTCAGCTCCATCTGGTACAGATCGCCGTAATCAATATATTTGCTTCGTTTATCGCTCTTTACGATCAGGGAGCGTTCGCTCACCTGCGCGTCCGTATACTGTCCCGCGAACTCCGGATTGGAGGAGATATCCACATACTCCACACGGATATGGTCGGAGTAGCTCTCATAGCGCTTTAACGTCTCGATCACATCCAGATTCATGCTGCTCTCCGGGGAGAGCACATAGATCGTGATATCCTCCTGCAGACCATCCATCACCTGATACGAATCCTCCGTCAAGGAATACAGCTTTTCCTTCGTCACATCGAATTCCGTATATTCCGACGGCACCTGATGAAGCAGCAGATTTGCACCGATCACCACCGCCGTCGTCACTGCGATCAGCCCGATGCTGTAGGCGCCCCTGCCCAGATGCTTTACCGACACACTGTAGCGCCGTTTCTGGATCGACTGCGTCGTAAAAAACAGCAGAAGGAAAATAAACGAAAGATAGTACGCCAGCGAAGTAAGCTTCAGATTTCCGTTGATCAGGTCAATAAACGGCGTCGTCAGGTCGTAAACTTTCAAAACTTTCGTAAGCAGGTTCCCCGTCGGCGAGATCAGATTGCAGATCCCCGCCATCACATAGCCGATAAAAATGAATACCACCGACACCACCGCCGCAATCACCTGGCTCTCCGTCAGGGAAGACACAAAAACCCCAACCGCTACCGCCGCCGAGCCGTAGAGGAAGAAACCTAAGAGTGACACATAGGTCTCCCCGTAGGGGATCGTCCCGTATCTACTCAGCAAAAGCGGATACAGGCACAGCACGGCACAGGGAATGGCAAACACCGTCTCTAACGCCAGGTATTTCCCCAGCACGATCTTCCAGACGCTGACCGGCGCAGTCAATATCATCTGATCCGTCTTGTTTTTTCTCTCCTCCGCAAGAATCCGCATAGTCAGGACCGGAACCGCAATGATAAAGATGATCAGGGAGCTCTGCAGCGCGTAAGTCAGATAGGCGGAACCTTGCGCCAGATTATTCGCCGTCACATAAAGTCCCGTGAAAAACAGTACCACCGCCAAAAAAAGCCATCCGATAAAGGAGTTGAAGCAGGCTCTTAATTCTCGTTTATATATCGCTGTCATGCTCGTCTTCCTCCTCTTTTTCGGTCTTTGCGTCCTCTTCCTGTCTCTCCGTCAGCTCCAGGAAAATATCCTCCAGAGAATGCTCCTGCAGATTCATTCCCATGATCGGCAGCTTTCTCTCATACAGTTTCATGGACAGCTCCTCTCTGATATCGGCATTATCCTTCGTTCTGACAGACACAGTCACACAGTCAGACATCTGAGACGGCCTCTCTTCCACCCCGGACACCGCCTCTATCGTGTCAATCACTTCCCTGACCTGCTGCATGGACGCCTTCACCACCACCTCCAGCGAGGAGGAATCCTGTATCAGTCCCTGCAGCCCCTCCGGGGAATCCGAGGCGATCAATCTGCCGTCTGAGATGATCATAATATGATCACAGACCGCACTGACCTCCGACAGAATGTGGGAACTCAATATCACCGTATGTTTCTTACCCAGATCCCTGATCAGATCACGCATCTCAATGATCTGTCTCGGATCAAGCCCCACCATGGGTTCGTCCAAAATGATCACATCCGGCTCTCCCAGGATTGCCTGCGCTAACCCTACTCTCTGCCTGTAGCCTTTTGAGAGGTTTTTGATCAATCTTTCCGACACTTCTGTCACTTTTGTCAGCTCCATCACTTCTGCGATCTGCTGTTTTCTCTCCGCTTTCGGAATCTGCTTTAACTCCGCTGCAAACTGCAGATACTCCCGGACCGTCATATCCGGATAGACCGGCGGCACCTCCGGCAGATAGCCAATACACCTTTTCGCCTCCTCCGGCTCTCTCATCATATCGTGCCCGTTTATCAACACCTCGCCGCCCGACGGCGCCAGATATCCTGTCATGATATTCATTGTGGTGGATTTTCCCGCGCCGTTCGGTCCCAGAAATCCATAGATCTGTCCGCTTTCTACGCTGAAAGAAAGCCCTTCCACTGCCGTGTGCTTCCCATATCGCTTTGTCAGATTATTCACTTCCACTACTGCCAATGTGTATTCCTCCATTTTTTCCGCAAATACATTTCGTGAAACAATGCATTATTACATTACCACATTTTACCTGTCCTTACCACTATATGTTTAAACTGTGACAACTTGTTTAAGATTTTGTGAAAATCTTGTGAATAAGGTGAGCAAAGCTCACCTGAGAGGTTTGCTTCGCAAACTCTGAAAGGCGAGCAATTTCACCAAAGAGATTTGCTTCTTACCCCCTGAATGGCGAGCAGGGCGAAAAATGTAAAATCATGGCACCTTTTTGTCAGAGAGACATACAATAAAGCATAATCAATAATTGAAAGGATCAATATAATGCAAAGACCGCAACGACCTTTTATGAATGACATGATGGGGAATTTCCCGATTGCCATGGCTTACGTGCCGATGCAGCAGGCTCCGGTTCTCTACGAGAATCTGGAAGAGGCATTTAACAGAGGGACGATCTTCCCTGAACTGGATAAACCTTTCAAGGGAAGGAGGGGCAAACGATGAATCAGAACATGACAGAAAAAAGAAGACTGCTCAGAGACATCAACGTGTTGGACTTCACCACCACGGAACTGCGGGAATATCTGGATACCCATCCGTATGACACAGATGCCATCTCCTACTTTCACCGCTACAACGGAATGCTCCATCAGGTTACCAAAGAATATACGGCAAAATTCGGTCCGATCAGGCAGGATATGCCCGGCAACTGTATGGATGAGTGGAAATGGGCTACATCGCCCATGCCCTGGGAAGGAGGTGCCTGCTAAATGTGGAGTTATGAAAAACGACTGCAATATCCGGTAAACATTACCACACCAAACGCGAAACTGGCGGAGGTCATCATCTCCCAGTACGGCGGTCCCGACGGAGAGATGGGCGCATCCATGCGCTACCTGTCCCAGCGCTACGGCGTTCCCTACCCTGAAATTGCCGCGGTATTGACCGACATCGGCACAGAAGAACTGGCTCATCTGGAGATGGTAGCCGCCATCGTACACCAGCTCACCAAAAATCTCTCCATGGAAGAGATCGAAAACAGCGGCTTCAAGGCTTACTATGTGGACCACACGATCGGCATCTGGCCCCAGGCGGCAGGCGGTATTCCGTTTAATGCCTGCGAGTTCCAGAGCAAAGGCGATCTGATCACCGATCTCTTCGAGGATATGGCGGCGGAGCAGAAAGCCCGCACTACCTACGATAATATTCTCCGCATGATCAAAGATCCCGAAGTCTGCGATCCGATCCGTTTCTTGCGCCAGCGGGAAGTCGTACACTTCCAGAGGTTCGGCGAGGCACTCCGCCTGCTTCAGGAAAAACTCGATTCGAAGAACTTCTATATCTGCAATCCGGAGTTCGATACAAACTGCGGGTGTAACTGCAAGTAGGGAACGATAAACAAACAATAGATAAACGACCGAAAAGTACGTTAAACAGGCATGGCGGCGGTTTTCCTTTAAAATAGAAAACCGCCTCATATGATAAGATGTCGAATGCCCAAATAATTCGGACAATATGTTACTCCTATTTTGGGTTTGAGCATACCGCTCAATTACCACCCATTTGCGGCGTTTCTGATGTGTTTATCCCCGGAGTTTTCTCTAAAATATTTCCCAGTAGCAATTTTAAGCATTTCCGGCATACCTTGTGATGCATTTGCCTTTGCTTTTGCATTTGTCCCTTTCAGAAAATATGTATATCGGGAGCCAGTATATTCATCCGGTAATTCTTTTCCAATATAGACAATATCTTTTTATCCCTGAAAATCCGAAAGATTACCCACCACCTCACACAACACTCCCTGTGGCAGTACATATTTAACGATTCCCTTCGCTGTATCTCCAATGCGGTCATACAATCTACCAGCACTCATGCTCTCTCCCAATACAGTATATGGACTGTTTGCTACATAGCCTACCAGCCCAAGACCCTCCAGCTCCACTTTGATGGCTTCTTTATCATACTCGTTATCCGGTTCCTTTACCAGCTTCACTTCCATCTTCGGTTCAAAATATTTCTGTCCATAATGATATTTTGTACCTGCAATTGTAAAATAGATTTTTTCCATAGCCCTTCTCTCCCTTCCTGACTGTTTCGCTTCCCAAATGACGTTATAATCATAGCATAATTTATGTCCGATAAAACGGACACAAAAGGCGTAACCGCCGCGGTCTTTTTTCCAAAAAGATTTCCCGCGTCAGCTACGCCTGCTGTCATGTTAATATTTCGTTATCGTTTACTTAAGTTTCCTCTTCCAAATACTCTTCCGGCTCTAGCGGATCATCCTGTTCTTCTTCCAGCTTCTCTTTCTCTTCTTCTCTCTCTTCCCTGACTCGATCGATATCGTTGCGCCTGTCGATCAGTTCTTCCACTTCAGCCTCAAGTTCTTCAGACGTCTCTGAAAGTTTACTTTCCGCCGCGTCATGGAAAGCCGCATCCACAGCAGAGAGTATCATGCTGTTTTTCGTTTCCTCCATTCCTCTCAGGGGATCATCCGCAATACGCTGCAGCTTGACGTCCAGTGTGTCCTCCAAAATCTGCAGTCCCCAGCCCCTGTAGTCCGCCACCTCTTTATAGAGTTCCGGTGTCATTCTCTCCCGAATAGGCCGCATCAGCTCTTCCATCTCCTCCAGCGTGAGATTCTCCTTTTCGAGAGCCTTTCTGGCATGTTCATTTTCTTTGAGAACCGCCTGGGTGATCGAATCCGCCAGGTCGAGAAGGCGGTGCCCTTCCTCACTCAGTCCGGTTACCATTTTTTCCACATCCAGCTCCCGCTTTACCGAGGATGCCGTAAACTGAGCTGCCGAGCCTCGTATCACATCGCCGGTCGATCTTTCTTTATCAGATGCGCCTTTACCTTCGCCAGCATCCTCCACTCCGCCATTTTCCCGCTGTTCCTCCGCCTTTTGGGCCTCCTCGATCGTCCGAAGAAGCGTCCGCATCTCCCGGTTGTTTTCATCGATCTCTTCCTGATATCTCCCGGACTGCGTTGCAGCCATCTGTTGCGCTTCCTTTGCCCGCCTCTGGTTTTCTTCGATTTGATGCCGCTTCTGACTGCGCATGGCCCTGAGCACTTCCTGCTGCTTTTCGACCGTCTCATCCATCTCCTTTTGGGGACTCCAGGAAGAGTTTAAACCGCTTATCTTATCGTCGATCTCCTTCAACTCTTCGAGATATCTGTTTTTCATGCTTTCATAATAATCGTCCTCTTCCTGCTGACGAAGCATCATTCTCTCTGAGCCGATATCCTGAACTCCCTTTTCCGCCTGAGTTTCCTGCTGTCTGCTGAGGGTTTTCCCCTCTTTCGAGATCGTGACTCTGCACTCGGGTCCGAATATATTGCCGGCCTGCTGTTCCGCATTCCCTTTCTCCTGAACACTTCTTCCTGCCGTCATCATACCGGCTCCGCTTATCGTGATCGCTTTAATCTGCATGCCCAAACTCCCCCATTCCATTGTTCGGTATCTTATATTCCTGTACCGCCTGCATAAGATCCTGCGCCTTTGCAGGGTCAATCTCTATATCCGTATAGTTTATCTTTTTCACTTCCTCGATAAGATTCGTCACTTCCGCCATCTTTTCTTCTGTCACCGTATCCGACGGAACCTTTAAGCCATTTTCGAATCGCCGCATCATTTCCTCATAGATAGCATCCACTCTAACTTGAAGTCTATCTCCCTCAAGCCCACACCCTTTGAGTATACTTCGCAGGTCTTCTTTCAACCCGCTGAGTTTCTCCTTTTTATCACTCTGTATATTCCTGACAGCTGTCTCCGCCTGCGCTGTCTGCCGCTCGCTTAAAGCTTTGCCTTCCTTAGAAATCGAAACCTCGTACTCGGGACCAAATATATTGCCTGTTGAGACCGTCAGATTCCCTTTTTCCTGAATCCCCTGCCTCGCTGTCAATATACCAGCACCATTTACCGTAATTGTTTTAACCTGCATATCAAAACTCCTCCATTCCATTGAATATCTGACGCAACTCCTTTTGCGCGGTATAGTTTCATTCTTAATATATATCGTCAATCAGTGTGTTATATATGAGTCAATCAAATAAAAAAATCCGGCAGTACATTTCTCAGAATCACAAATTTCTACTCTCATATAGTCATAAAAATCGCCATGATATTGCCGCAATCCTTTCGATCTGTTCAAATACACTCTCATAGTAAAGAAGCCATTGCTGCGTGTGACCGCTGTTCCATATGTCGTAGATAAGTCCGGTCGATTCAATGATTCCCACGAAGTATTTACAACTGTCCCATTGAGTTTTATATTTTCTGCCGCGAATTTATTTCCCATACTATCTGTATAGTAAGCCCACCCTGTTATGTCGATCCAGTTTGATTCTGCATCAAACAGGCGATAAGATCCTCCCTCCGGATACCAAAAACCGGTGACACCCTTTGGGCCTTCATACACAGTAATCTCAATCTCATCCACTCTCGAAACGGGCACTACAGAAAGATTATAAACTGGTAAATCCCCCGGATTAAAATCACTAAAAGTATTCGTACTCACAACACGGACATAGTAAGTACCAACAGGCAAGTCTAACTCTCCTTCTGCAGCACCGCTTCCACAGAGCACCATTGTGTAATAGTCATCTGTCAAATTCCTGTATATCTCAAGCATACATCCGTTCGAAACTGATGTTGAAGTTATTCCCAACCTGATTTTGTCATACTTTGGACTATCGATCACAGTAAAAGAGTACCAGTCATTATCAATAGCTGTATTTAACATTCCAGATACATTAGCCCCGGAATTGTCCAAAGTCAATGTAGCCGCTTCCTGAACATTTTCGTTTGGTTCTCCTGTATCTCCTAAAATTGAATAATTTGTTGTAATCGAAAAATCTAATGTATATGGTTCTGTCTCACTGCCTCCTACAAATGAAAGCACCCCGATATATATCAGTTCATCCGATGCCGGCAGATAGCCAACGGATTCTTCCAAAGCTTTTCCCCCATTCAGATATGGAATATAATGACTTGATTTTATGACATTTAATTCAGAATCATAAAGTGCCAAAGCATAGTTAATAGAAGAATTGTTCGGCACTGTCAACTTTGCCTGCAGATACTCATCAGCAGAAAGATTAAGTGAATATAACTCAAACTTCGCACTTGAATAAGTGCTTATGCACCTTGAAAATTCAATAATA
>CANRWP010000060.1 GCA_947643595.1 uncultured bacterium
CATTCGTTACCTCCTTTTTTAATTTCGTGAATGTTGCACAAATCTTGCGCTAAAACTTTGTTACTATTTTTTCGCCTCCCTCCCGGCTATCCACGCAAAAAAGCCGCCCGTTTTTTCATGCCGGACGGCTTTCTGCGTAATGTGATAGCTCAAATAATATTTTTTTGTGGTTGCTGGCTCCGAAAAGCCTTGATATTACAGTGTTCCTATTAAAACTCATTCATAGCATAAGGAAGTTCATTGCGCCATAAACCTTTCGCCACATTATTCAAGCACCACCAAAAATCTGAACAGGCACATTGGAATTCAATTTCTTGCGGTTCTTTGCCCCAATATTTTTTGTCATCGGTTTCTTGAGGATATGGCACGATACCGTCTTTATCCACTAATATTTGATACAGTTCAAGATTTGCAAGAGCATTTTCTTTGGTACATACATGTAAATCCATCCTATTTCCATCGACAAATTGTATCTGCCAACCATAACAATTCTCTACATCCGATGGATAGAAAACATTATCTTCAGGATAATGCATGTACAAGATTTCGCCAAAACACTTTATCCATTCCTTATTCTCACGAAATGGTTTTGTAGTTGTTACAATATATACAATATCATAATCCTGAAAAATATCCTTTGGAGCGTTTGGATTTGTTCGAGAGCCTTCAATATATGCTGCTCGAATATTTTTTTCCTTAAAAGCAATATCTTTTATTAAAGATATCATTTCTATCTCTGTGCGCATTTTCGTTGTCCTCTCTACGAGTTTATAATTCAATATCAATTTGATATTTATCATCAATAAAAATATAGTTGACCTTGTAAATCTGGCACTGTTCCAATATTTTGGCATTATCTCTGAGTGCTGTTTCTATCGTATAGCCCTCATTCTCCATTCTGTTTTCCACAATACTTGCATATTGTTTTATATCACTAAAATGATTCGTAATATATTTATTGCTCATAACTAAGCAATAATATTTGATGTTTTTCAAATACGTCGCTCCAAAATCTTTCGACCATTCAAAAGGAATGTAACAACCTTCCACAATAAAATTTTGCTCATTCTCTATAGCTGTTTTTATCATTTCACACACAATGGGCCACAAATAATTCGTTAGTTCTTTTTCATCACTAACAGGGGTAAGTGTAGTATTTCCACTGCGAATAAGCCCCATTTTTAAATGGTCTATGGATAAATAGGGGTATTTATATTTTTCAAGTAGTTTTTGGGCAAGTGCTGTCTTACCTGTGTGGGATGCTCCTGTTATCAAAATAATCATTCGATTACTCCTCCATTCCATTGAAAAAATTCCGATTTGTTTAATTGTTCAACGCTGTTATTTTACCACAATGCATACACAATTCCATTTGATTTTATTTATTTTTCCTTTGCCTTATTCTTTGCAATCATCATCTGTCTTGCCCGTTCTCTCTGCTCGGTACTGACCGCCCTCGGCTTACGGTAGCTGACGTATGATTTTGGAAAGAAATAGGTCTTAGATACTTCGTCCTGCCCTGCCAGCTTGTATGTATCGGGGAAGTCGGCAACAAGCGTGTCAAGTTTTCGTATGACTGCCTTATCCCTTCAATATGAAGAAATGTTTTAATGCTGTGAGAGAGATGCTTCCGGAATGGAGGGAGATGGGTAATACAGAAGTTCTGGAAAGCGCGGGGATGACGCTGCTTGCGGCAGGCGGAGGAACTGCCACCACACTGCTCGGTTTTTTCATGATGAGGGCGGCGGGAGCGGCAAAAAATGAAACGGTATATGACGCGGAGAGTATCGCGAGAATATTGAATCAGGCGCTCGCTTCCACTCTGGAGAAAAGCCAGGCGGGAGAGGGGGATAAAACGCTGATGGATGTATTGGTTCCCGCTGTCAGGGCATTTTCGGAGGAAGCGGCAAACGATGATATCTTTGCGGCGGCAGGTGCGGCGGCGAAAGCGTCTGCGGAAGGTGCGAGAGCCACCGAACAGATGATAGCCAGAAGGGGCAGAGGCTTTTATGTGGCGGACAGAGGGTTGGGTACGGCGGATCCGGGAGCCGCTTCGTTAAATCTGATAGTACAGACAATATACAAAGAACTGCTGAAAGAGATGTAAAGGAAAAGAAAGGATACAAACAAAAGAGCGTGCAATAGAAGTAAAAATCGGCACGCTCTTTTGCATGAGCGGGAAAGTCTCATAACAATTTAGTGACAGCCCCCACAACTTTCTCCACCGTCCCCTCCTCAAAAGGATCGCTGAGGTTTCCCAGCGCGAGGAGCTCACGGTAGCCTTTGGTGCCCCCGGCGAGGCAGAGGCGGTGATAATCTTCAAAGGCACCATGAAAATCATCCGCCATCCGGCTGTAGTATTCCAGCGATCCGATCCGTGCCAGAGCGTACTCGATATAGTAGAAAGGGCAGACAAAAATATGCAGTTTCTGCATCCAGAATGCGCCCTGTTCCAGAAACGGATCGCCGTCGTAATCGCGCCAGGGCAGGTATTTCTTTTCCAGTGCGCTCCATACTTTTCTGCGTTCTGCGGCATCCGTCAGCTTTTCCCGGTAGACAAGGTGTTGAAATTCATCCACGCAGGCGATATAGGGCATAAAGATCAGTTCGCTCCACAGGTGGGATTTGCGGTATTTCTCCGCCTGCTCTCCGAAAAACAGCTCCATCCAGGGGTAGGTGAAAAATTCCATAGTCATGGAATGGATCTCGTCTACTTCCTCAGAGGCAAAAGTCTGTTCGGAGAGGGGAACATTGCGGAGCGCCTCAAAAGCCTGAAAGGCATGTCCGGCCTCGTGGGTCAGCACATCCACATCCGCGTCCGTCCCGTTGAAGTTTGAGAAGATAAAGGGAGCCTTGTATTCGGCGAGCATGGTGCAGTAGCCGCCCTGCTGTTTTCCCGGCTTTGTCTCGAGGTCAAACAGATCATATCGCAGCATAAAGTCAAAAAATCTTCCGGCGGCGTCGGAGAGCTCTCTGTACATTTTGCCCGCGTTCGCCAGCATTTCATCCTTTGTTCCCATGGGCACGGCGTTTCCTTCGGGGAACATGATGGCTTCGTCGTAGTAGTGAAGCGTTTCAATGCCAAGCCTGGCTTTTTGTTCTTCTACCAGCCGCTTGCAGACCGGAACGATGTGGCGAAGGATCTGCTCACGGAACGCCGCCACATCCTCAGGGGTATAGGTGTAGCGCTTATTCTGCAGAAAGATCATTTCCTCATAGCCGGGAAAGCCGAGGTTTTCCGCCAGTTCGAGGCGGATGCTGACAAGTTCGCCGAAGATATCATCCAGCTTCCCTGAGATGGACTCATACAGTGCAGACCATTTTTCCATCGCTTCTTTTCTGATCTTTCGGTCGGGATCCTGCATTTTCTTTAACAGGCCGTAAAAGTTTAAGGTCTCTCCGTGAAATTCCGCCTGCGGAGCGGCAGCGGTCCGATAATATTCCTGTACCAGCATACTTTCCCTGATCTGAAGCTCTATATTGGACTCTGCGGCAAGGCGTATGCGGCTTTTCACATTCTGGATATATAATTGCCCCAGTTCCCGCTCAAAATCTGGGAGGAAACTGCTCTCCAGAAATACTTTGTGGAATTTTTTCATCTCCACGCTGATCCCCGGCTTGACGCTGTGGAAGTATTCCATTTCTTTTTGGTAAAATGCATCCCGCGTATCCATGCTGTTGCGGATCGAGGCCAGTTCTTCCATGGTGTGAAAGTGTTCCTGTTTTTGGTTCAGACTTAAGAAGATTTCTCTGGCAGCCGGATAGCTTTCGGCGTTTTGAAAAGCTTTTGCGGCGCTGTCGATGTAGGAGAGCAGGCTTTCGCCGTCCGGTCTTGTGTATTTGAGTTTTGCAAACTGTTCCATTGTGTATCCCCTTTTTTCTTTATTTTTTCGGTCAACATGTATCGGTATAAACCGGTTTTCTTTGCACTATCATAGCGTGAATCAGGGGGGAGGTCAATAAAAAAGAAAATATTCCCATTACCGGAAAAGTCTGTTATAATGGAGCAAGGAGAAGAAATTGTCATACTTTTGCAGACAATTTTCCGCCAATATGGATAGGAATACGGAGGGATTACAGATGGATTACAAAGAGCAGTATAATTTCTGGTTATCGGATGCATACTTTGATGAGGCGACGAAGAAAGAACTTCAGGGCATTGCGGATAATGAGGGGGAGATCGAGGATCGCTTTTATAAGGATCTGGAATTCGGCACGGGCGGTCTCCGCGGTGTGATCGGCGCGGGTACGAACCGCATGAATATTTATACGGTGCGGAAAGCGACGCAGGGACTTGCCAATTATATCCTGAAGCAGGGAGGCGCGGAGAAAGGTGTTGCGATCGCCTGCGACTCAAGAAGGATGTCCCCGGAGTTTGCGGACGAGGCGGCTCTGTGTATGGCGGCAAACGGCATTAAGGCTTATGTGTTCGATGCGCTTCGCCCAACGCCGGAACTTTCCTTTGCGATCAGGGAGCTTGGATGCATTTCCGGTATCGTGGTGACGGCAAGCCACAATCCGCCGGAGTACAACGGCTACAAGGCATATTGGGAGGACGGCGCGCAGGTGGCGGCGCCCAGAGATAAAGAGATCATCGAGGAAGTCCGCGCGGTGACGGATTACAATGATGTGAAGACCATGGATAAGAAAGAAGCCATGGAAAAAGGGCTGTACCGGGTGATCGGAAAAGAGATCGATGACAGATACATGGAGGAACTGAAGAAGCAGATCATTCATCCGGAAGTGATAAAGGAGATGGCTGACGACATCAGGATCGTCTACACGCCGTTCCACGGGACGGGCAACGTGCCGGTGAGGAGAATTCTCTCGGAACTGGGCTTTAAGCATGTCTATATCGTGCCGGAGCAGGAACTGCCGGATCCCGATTTTACCACTCTGGATTATCCGAACCCCGAAGATCCGAAAGCTTTCACCCTGGCGCTGAAGCTGGCGAAGGAGAAGGATGCGGATGTGGTGTTGGCCACAGATCCCGATGCAGACAGGCTCGGTATTTATGCGAAGGACAAAGCCACCGGCGAGTATGTTTCCTTTACCGGAAATATGTCCGGCATGCTGATTGCGGAATATATTATGCGGGAGAGAGCGGCCACAGGCAAGATGCCCGAGAATCCGGCGATGGTGACCACCATTGTGACAACCAATATGACGCGCGCCATCGCGGAAGACTACAAGGCAAAATTTGTGGAAGTGCTGACCGGTTTCAAGTACATCGGCGAACAGATCAAGTTCTTTGAGAGAGACCATTCTTACAATTACGTGTTTGGTCTGGAGGAGAGCTACGGATGCCTCGCGGGAACCCATGCCCGTGACAAGGACGCTGTCGTTGCGGTGATGTGTCTGTGCGAAGTGGCTGCATGGTGCAAGAAGCAGGGCATCACGCTCTGGGATCAGATGATCAATCTGTATGAGAAATACGGTTACTATAAAGAGACACAGTACGCGATTACGATGAAGGGCATCGACGGCTCCAGACAGATCGCCGCGATCATGGATAAACTGCGTAAGAACCCGCCGAAAAACTTTGGTGATCTGCAGGTGGTGGAGATGCGCGACTATGATCTGGATCAGACGACCAATATGGCGACGGGCGAAGTGACGCCCACCGATCTGCCGAAGTCCAATGTGTTGTACTTTGAACTGACCAATGATTCCTGGTGCTGTGCCCGTCCTTCCGGCACGGAGCCGAAGATTAAATTCTACATGGGCGTAAAGGGTACCGGTCTGGATGACGCGCAGGCGAAGGTTGAAGCGCTGACAGAGGCAGTGAAGGCGCTGCTGTAAAATGTATTCTCTGTGAATGGTTTGTTATGATACGGGAGAATCTGAATAAAACGATCAACTACATGAAGCGCAACGGAGTAAAGAAAGCGGTGGGCATGGCATACGAGCGGCTCACCGCTCATTATGATATGTATTATTTCTACGAACCGCCGACGGAGGAGGAATTGGAACGCCAGAGGGGGACGGTCTTTGAAAAAATGCCGTTGATCAGCATCGTGGTGCCCGCCTACGAGACAAGGGAGGAATTTTTGACGGCGCTGATCGATTCCGTAACGGCACAGAGCTACGAGAACTGGGAGCTGATCATCGCCGACGCCAGCGAGAGCGACCGGGTAAAGAAATGTGTGGAAATCGCAGAGAAAGCGCTGGCAGGGAGACAGGCGGAGAGAATAAAATATCGATTGTTATCTAAAAATGAGGGCATTTCGGGCAACAGCAATCAGGCGATCGTCCATGCGTCAGGCGACTATATCGGCCTGCTGGATCATGACGATCTGCTGACGCCGGATGCGTTGTTTGAGATGGTAAAAGCGGTAAATACCCTGGCTGAACAGGGAATTTCAGCGAAATTGCTGTATTCGGACGAAGATAAATGCGATGAGAGCGGAAAAAATTTCCGCGAACCAAACATTAAATCTGGATTTAATTTTGATTTTCTGCTGGCAAATAACTATATCTGTCACTTTTTGCTGCTGGAGACAGGGCTCATGAGACAACTGGGTTTTCGTCCCGCGTACGACGGCGCTCAGGACTACGATCTGATCCTGCGGGCGGTGGGCAGGATGCGGGAGGAGGAGATAGCCCATATAGGGAGAATACTCTACCACTGGCGCTGCCACGATCTGTCCACGGCGGCGAACCCAGCCAGCAAGCTCTACGCCTATGAAGCCGGAAAACGGGCGGTACAGGCTTTTTTGGATGAGAAGGGGATCGACGGAAGGGTGGAGGACACGGAACATATGGGCTTTTACCGTGTCGTCTATAAGCCGGATCTTTTCGCGGCGAGAAAAGATGTGGGAGCGCTTGGCGGCTCCGTGCTGGACCGGAATAATAAAATAACGAGTGGAATTTTATTGCAAAACGGAATATGCCCGTTTGCGGGACTGTACGGATTCTTTTCCGGTCCTGCGAATGCGGCATCGGTCTGTCGGGACGTCCGGACGCTGGATGCGCGGACGATGATCCTGCGCGGGGAAGATATCCCTGTCTTTGAGGAGATCATGAAAGTACCCTATATCGGGGAGATAAAGGAGCGCGACAGGGCGTACTGCAACAGGCTGGACGAGAGTATCTGGAGACAGCGCAGCCTTGTGCTCTGCGCGGTGTTCCGGGAGAGGGGACAGCGTCTTGTCTGGGATCCGAAGATCCGGGTAAGGAGATAGAGTTATGAAGTCAACCATTGTGATTCCGAATTTTAACGGCATAGAATATCTGGAAAAATGCCTGGATTCCATTCTGGCGGATACGATGGAGCATCCCGCCCGGCTCCTTGTGATCGACAACGGTTCCACGGACGGAAGTTGTGAGCTGGCGGAGCGCACGCCGGGGGTGGAGGTGATCCGCATGGGGGAGAACCGGGGCTTCTGCGAGGCAGTCAACACAGGGATCCGGGCGTCGGATACTCCTTATGTCATTTTATTAAATAACGATTTAACTATCGAGGATGGTTTTGTGGAGGCGATGGAGAAGGCGCTGGACGGAGATCCGAAAGCCTTCTCCGCGGGGGCCCAGATGCGGATGATGAGAGCGCCGGACCGGATGGATAACGCCGGTGATTATTACTGTGCGTTGGGCTGGGCCTACGACTACGGAAAGGGAAAAAAGGTGTCAAAGAGGTATCAGAAGCCCCGGAGAGTTTTTGCTGTCTGCGGCGGGGCGGCGATCTACAGGCGGAGCATTCTGGAACAGATAGGGCTTTTTGACGAGCGGCATTTTGCCTATCTGGAGGATGTGGATATCGGATATCGGGCGAGAATCTACGGCTACCGCAACCTGTATGAGCCGGGGGCTCTTGTGTACCATGCGGGGAGCAGCGTATCCGGTTCAAAATATAATGAATTTAAGACAAACCTTTCCTCCGCCAACAGCATCTATTTAATTGAAAAGAACATGCCTCCGCTGCAGGTGCTCCTTAATCTTCCCTTTTTGCTGCCGGGATTCGGAATAAAGTTTTTGTTTTTCTGTAAAAAAGGACTCGGAAAAGTATATTGGAAAGGGCTGATGCGTGGATTTCGGATATACTATAGAGAGGGCGGCAGAGAAAAACACGTTTCCTTTCGGCTCCGCAATCTGGGGAATTACATGCTGATCCAATGGGAACTGTGGGTGAACACGGCGAGAAGATTTCTGGGCTGAGATGCCGTAAGTCCGCAGGAGCGGTATCCCTCAAATAAAAAGATTGTAATTTTTATAACATTATTGTAAAATATCAAAAGTGTGGTCGGATAATCGGCACATTTTGGCAGATATGGTGTACTATGATAAAGAATAATCAGAAATACCTGAATGGATTGCATGTAGTCATCGATGCGCTCATCATTGCGGGCTCTTATATTTTGGCATGGTGGCTCAAATTTGAAACTCCGGTCGGCAATGTAAAACCGGGTGATTTTTACCTGCCGATGGAGACTTATTTCGCTGCGATTCCCTACATCGTTGCGGCGTATCTGATTATTTATCAGTGCTGTAAACTGTATACGGCGAAAAGGGGGTCGGGTCCCGGCGGCGAGCTGATGCGTATCGTCGAGGCGAACATTATCGGCGCGATGGGAATGACATCCGTGTTGTTTGTGATCTGGCAGCAGCACTTCTCCCGTACGATGATCGCCATGTTTGTGGTGCTGAATATTGTGTTTACCAGCATTTTTCGGCTCGGCCTGCGGGAAATTCTGGTGGTTTTCCGCCGCAAAGGTTACAATATGAAGCATATTCTGCTGGTGGGATATTCCCAGGCGGCGGAGGAGTATATCGACAGGGTGAAGGCAAATCCCCAGTGGGGGTATGTGATCCATGCGATCCTGGATGACAACATTTCGAGAGGCACTCTGTACAAAGGGATAAAAGTGGTGGGAAGGATCGACAATCTGGAGATCATTCTGCCGGAGAACAAGCTGGATGAGATCGCCATCACGCTGCCGCTGTCGCAGTACGGCCGGCTGGCGGATATTGTGGCACTCTGTGAGAAATCCGGCGTGCATACGAAGTTTATCCCGGACTACAACAGCATTATCCCGAGCAGGCCCTACACGGAAGATCTGATGGGGCTGCCGGTGATCAATATTCGGAACGTTCCGCTGACGAGACTCAGCAACAGAGCCTGCAAACGGGCGCTGGACATCGCGGGGGCGCTGACGGGGCTGATCCTCAGCTCGCCGATCCTGCTGATCATAGCTATTCTGGTAAAGACCACCAGCAAAGGTCCCGTTATCTTTATGCAGGAGCGCATCGGTCAGCACAACAAGCCTTTCCATATGTATAAGTTCCGCTCTATGAAAATGCAGAGCGAATCCGATGAGAAGAAAGGCTGGACCGTGAAGGATGACCCCAGGGTGACCGGGGTGGGAAAATTTATCAGGCGAACAAGCCTGGATGAGCTGCCGCAGCTTTTCAATATCCTGAAGGGGGATATGAGTCTGGTGGGGCCGAGACCCGAGCGGACACAGTTCGTGGAGAAGTTCAAGGAGGAGATACCGCGCTATATGATCAAACACCAGGTGAGGCCGGGACTCACCGGCTGGGCGCAGGTGAACGGCTACAGGGGGGATACCTCGATCAGGAAACGCATCGATTACGACCTGTACTATATTGAAAACTGGACCTTTGGCTTTGACCTGAGGATTATTTTCCTGACGATATTCAAAGGTTTTGTAAATAAAAATGCTTATTAGGCAGAAGATTCAGATTGCGAAAGGATAAGAGAAAAATGGCACCGAGATATCAGGACGAAGACGATTTTGAGTATGAATATGATGCACCGAGAAAAAAATCTAATTCCGGGGGAAAGAAGAAATCGTCTGGCAGGAAGGCCCAGGCAAAAAGCGCTTCCGGCGGTAAAAAGAAAGTTTCCGCGAAAGCGAAGGCGAAGAAGAAGAGAAAACGGATCCTGCTGTTCATGGGCGAGGTTGTGGTACTTGCGGTTATGCTGCTTGTGCTCTGGGGCGTGACGAAAACGGAGAAAGTGGGATATCTGGAAATTCCGGAGGAGGAGATCACTGTCAATGAGAGTGTCAGCGAGGAGCAGCTGGAAGTCATGAAAGGCTACCGGAATGTGGCGCTCTTTGGCGTGGACTCCACGACGGGTGCGCTGACAAAGAATACGAGAAGCGACACGATCATGATCGCGTCCATCAATCTGGATACGAAGGAGATCCGGTTGGTTTCGGTGTACAGGGACACCTTCATGAATCTGGGCAACGATAAATACAATAAGTGCAACGGCGCTTACGCGGCAGGCGGTCCGAAGCAGGCGATCAGCATGTTGAACGCCAATCTGGATATGAATATCAAGGACTTTGTCACGATAGGATTTGCCGGATTGATCGATACGATCAACGCGCTGGGCGGCATACCGATGGATATTACGAACGAGGAGATCCACTACCTGAACGACTATCAGTACTGTATCGCGGAAGATCTGAAGAGACAGTATACGCCGGTCAGCAGCGCGGGAATGCAGACGTTGGACGGTATGCAGGCCACCGGTTACTGCCGGATCCGTTACACGAAGGGCGACGATTTCAGACGTACGGAGAGGCAGAGGAATGTGTTGAAGGCCATCATGGAGAAGTCAAAGGAGGCCTCCGTGCCTCAGCTCGTGGAGATCGCGAACGATGTCTTTGACGAAGTGTACACGTCGCTGGGGATCACCGAGATCACGGAGCTTTTGGGCGAGGCGTCCCAGTACAAAGTAGTTGCGGACGACGGATTCCCCACGGCGGATAAAAGATGGAGCGGCAATATCGGTTCTCCCGGTGACTGTATCGTGCCGAACAGTCTGGCGGACAATGTGAGCTGGCTGCATGAATTTCTGTTCGATGAGAGCGGTTATGTGCCCAGCAATGAAGTACAGACCTTCAGCGATCATATCACCAGCGTGACGAGCAAACACAAACCCAAAAGTGTACAGTAATTTTTCACACGACAACAGAGTCAGACAGCGGGGGCCGGGCGGTCCCCGGGGGGTCTGACTTTTTATGTGCAAAAAAGGAGAGATTGTGGTACAATCAAAAAAGAGAGAAACTTACATCCGGGGAGACGACCTATGCAGGAAATAGATGTAATTATTCCGGTTTACAAGCCGGGGGCGGAATTTTTGGAACTGATCGAGAGGCTGGAGCACCAGAGTGTGCCGGTGCGCCGTATTCTGCTCGTGAATACGGAGCAGAAATACTGGGAAGCATTTCAGTATGACCATCCCCGCCGAAAGCGGTATGAAAATATAAAGATGTGGCATATTTCCAGAAAGGAGTTCGATCATGGCAGGACGAGGAGGGATGCGGTGAAGAGATCTGCCGCTCCCGTTTTTGTTATGATGACCCAGGACGCCATGCCGGCGGACGAGTTTTTGCTGGAGCGGCTGATCGCCCCGCTGGCGGACGAGGGAGTTGCCGTATCCTACGCCAGGCAGCTTCCGCGGGAGGAAGCCGGACCGGTGGAGCGCTTTACGAGGGAGTTTAACTATCCGGAGGAGAGCTTAGTGAAATCGAAGGAGGATATTCCGAGACTGGGGATCAAGGCCTTTTTCTGTTCCAATGTCTGCGCGGCTTACCGGAGAGATATCTATGACAGACAGGGAGGTTTTCCCCGGCATGCAATCTTTAACGAGGATATGATCTATGCCGCGGGATGCATCAAAGCGGGATATAAGATCGCCTACACGGCGGATGCCATGGTGATCCATTCCCACCAGTATACTAATAAAGAGCAGTTCCGCAGAAATTTTGACCTGGGCGTGTCCCAGGCGGAGCATCCGGAGATATTTGGGAGTGTTCCCTCGGAGTCGGAGGGGGTGAGGCTGGTGAAGAAAACGGCGCAGTACCTGAGAGACCGGGGGGAGGGCAGGCGGATACTGCCGATGTGTGTTACCAGCATTTATAAATTCTTTGGGTATAAATTAGGAAAAAATTATAAAAGGCTGTCTTTCAGACGGATTATGAAATATACTATGAATAAGGCCTATTGGGAAGGATAAAGGAAAAGAGAGATGTGCGGCATTGTAGGATATATAGGGGAGAAACCGGCGGCGCCGATTATTTTGGAGGGGCTTTCCAGGCTGGAGTACAGAGGATACGACTCGGCGGGCATCGCGGTGTTTAACGGCGATGATATCTGCTGTAAAAAGTCCATCGGGCGGCTGAAGGTTTTGGAGAACCTGACGAGAGGCGGGCAGGATATGCCGGGGTTTTGCGGGATCGGACACACCAGGTGGGCGACCCACGGCGCGCCCAGTAACGAGAATGCCCATCCGCATTTTAACCAGAAAGAGACGATCAGTATCGTCCACAACGGGATCATCGAGAATTATCTGCAGCTGAAGAAATTTTTGGAGAAGAAGGGCTATGTGTTTGTGTCGGAGACCGACACGGAGGTGCTGGCTCATCTGTTGGACTACTATTATAAAGGGAATCCGATGGAGGCGATCTTTCGCGTGCTGCGGCGGGTGGAGGGCTCCTATGCGCTGGGCATTCTGTTTGCGGAACATCCGGATACCCTGTTCGCGGCGCGCAAGGATTCGCCGCTGATCGTGGGACAGAATGAGGAGGGGTGTTTTATCGCCTCCGATGTGCCGGCGATCCTGAAGCATACCCGTCTCGTTACATACGTGGACAATCAGGAAATTGTAAAGCTGCACGCCAGTCATATGCATTTTTACAATATCGATGAGGAGGAGATCCAGAAGGAATCCGTGCTTATCGACTGGGATGCGGACGCTGCGGAAAAGGCTGGATATGAGCATTTCATGTTAAAGGAAATGTACGAGCAGCCGAAAACAATTACAGATACGATCAGTCCCCGTATTCAGAAAGGTGGGATCCATATAGAAGAGCTGCACATGAGCGATGAGCAGCTGGCTGTGGTGAGAAAGATTCATATTGTGGCGTGCGGCTCGGCCTATCACGCGGGCGTGACGGGAAAGTATGTGATCGAACGCCTGGCCCGGATATCGGTGGAGGTGGATCTAGCCTCGGAATTTCGCTATCGCGATCCGATTCTGGAGGAGGGCGCTATGGTGGTGGTGATCAGCCAGTCAGGAGAGACGGCGGACACACTGGCGGCGCTGCGCGAGGCGAAGAAGAGAGGCTTTCAGATTCTGGGGATCGTCAATGTGGTGGGAAGTTCCATTGCGCGGGAGGCGGATAACGTGATGTACACCTGGGCAGGGCCGGAGATCGCGGTGGCTACCACAAAGGCCTACAGCGCGCAGCTGGTGGCGCTCTATCTGCTGGCGATCAGGCTGGCGGAGGCAAAAAAGACGATTGGAAATACGGAGATCGAGCGTTTGCTGGGGGCGTTGGAAAGACTTCCCCACCAGATCGAGAGACTGTTAAACACAAAGGAACAGATCCAGAAATTCGCCAACCGGTATCTGGCAGCGAAGGATATTTTCTTTATCGGAAGGGGGATCGATTACGCGATCTCGCTGGAGGGCTCCCTGAAATTGAAGGAGATTTCCTACATTCATTCGGAGGCTTACGCGGCGGGGGAGCTGAAGCACGGCACGATCTCGCTGATCGAGGAGGGAACTCTTGTGACGGCGGTATCGACACAGCCGCAGCTGTATCAGAAGATGATCAGCAATATCGTGGAAGTGAAGGCGAGGGGAGCTTTTGTGATGGCAGTCACCGGTGAGGACAACCGGGAGATCGAGAAGGCGGCGGACTATGTGATCTATATTCCGGAGACGGACCCGGTGTTCGCGAACTCTCTGGCTATCATACCGTTGCAGTTGTTCGGCTATTATGTGGCGGTGGGGCGCGGATGCGACGTGGATAAGCCGAGGAACCTGGCGAAGTCGGTGACGGTGGAGTGAGAATCAGACAGGTGATTGAGGAAAAAAATGAGCGAAAAAGAAGAAAAAAGAACAGACAATGATATAATGGAAGACAGTGGGAAATTCGGACAGCAGGTTCCACAGGATGTGAGGACGCCGCAGGATGTGCAGATGCCGCAGAATGCGCAGACGCTGCCCGGTCCGCAGAATCCCGGAGGACAGGTACCTGGGGGGATGCCGGGGCCGGGGCATTACGGCTATCAGAACCCTTATCAGAATAACTGGCAGAATCAGCGGTATTATGGGAACGATTACAGCAGAAGGGGCGGAAACGGTTACAACAATTACCCAAACCAGAATTACGGCAATGTTTCTCAGGGAGGTCCCTATGGCAGACAGGGCGGCTATCCGCAGGGAAATTACAATCCGCAGGGAGGCCCTGCCCCTCTGGGGAATGCGGGAGGCGGCAGCGGAGATAAGAAGAAACCCGGCGCAGGGAAGAAAGTGCTGCCTGCGGTGTGTATCCTCGCTGTTTTGGCCCTCTGTGTGGGTGTTATCTGGTCTGCGGTATACATGTGGGGAGGCGGGGAGAAGGAGGAGATGCAGCAGGCGTCCGCTCAGCCGGAAAATCCCCAGATAGGACAGGTGGAGCTGGAGGCGCCGGGAGATGCGGAGACGACGTCGCCGGAAAAATCCCCGGGGCAGTCTCTCCCGGGAAATCTGACGGATGTATCAGAACTGGTAGAGAAAATCATGCCCTCCGTCGTCAGTGTGAATGCGGTCTATTCTTACAACGGCGGTTACTGGAGCGGCGATTACAAAGAAAAATATGACGGCGGCGGCTCCGGGTTTATTATCGGAGAGAACGAGACGGAACTTCTGATCGCGACAAACTCCCATGTGGTGTCGGATACGGAGGAGCTGAAGGTATGTTTTGTGGATAAGACCGAGGCGGACGCCATGGTGAAAGGCTATGACAATGACCTTGACGTGGCGGTGATCGCTGTGCGGTTGGAGGATATCTCCGAAGAGACGAAAAATACCATACTGGTCGCCAGACTGGGAGATTCCACGAATTTGAAGGCGGGTCAGGCGGTGATATCCATCGGAAATGCGCTTCTTCTCGGACAGTCCGTGACGACGGGCATCATCAGCGCGGTGGATATGCCGGTGGGCGGCGGCTACGATGAGATGGGAAATCAGTACGGTTCTGACGATCGTGTCATGATCCAGACTACCGCCATCATGAATCCGGGCTGTTCCGGCGGCGTGCTGGTGAATGCCTCCGGCGAGGTCGTGGGGATCAACACCATGACAATCAGCGCGGTGGATGTGGAAGGAATGTGTTATGCGATCCCGATCACCAACGCGATTCCCGTGCTGGATAAATTGAAGGTAAGGGAGATACGGGAGAGACTGCGGGAGGAAGACAGCGGTTATCTGGGAATCAGCTGCTCGAATGTGGAAGGAAAGCAGGCGGAAGAGTACGACATCCCCAAAGGGGTGTATGTGAGAGATGTGTATGAGGACGAACCAGCGGATGAGGCGGGAGTGCGGAAGGGCGATGTCATCGTCTCCCTGAATGAAGTTCCCGTGGAGACGATGGATGAGTTGTCGGAGATGCTGCGTTACTATCCTGTGGGTGAGATCGTGGATCTTGAGATCATGCGCTACGAGGCGGGAGAGTATAATTCACAGATCATTCCGGTGAGACTCGGGAAAAAATAAAATCTGCGTGTGCAGTAAGGGCGTATGCGGAACTGGAAACAGCATAAGCCCGAACTGCGCACAAGAGGATTTGCCGATGCGGGGGCAGCGGAAAATTCTCTTAGGTTAAGGTGTGCAGTAAGGGCGTATGCGGAACTGGAATAGGAGAAAATATGGCAGAATACGATAACAATAGAAACGGAAATGACGACGGACAGGGGGGCTATGAGGACGTGTGCTTCATCTGTCACAGGCCGGAGAGCAAAGCCGGCAGGATGTTTAAGCTGCCCAACAACATCTGCGTCTGTGACGACTGTATGCATAAGACCATGGATTCCATGAATCAGTTTAATTTTCAGGGGATGATGCCGCCGTTCTACGATTTTAGCGGAATGACAGGCGGAGCAGGAACTGGTCAGGCGGCGGGGCAGGATAAGAAACCGGAGGCGGAGAGCGGCAGCGCTGTGATCACGGAGAACAGGGACGGGAAGGAGCCCCCGGCGGATGACGGAGAGAAACAGGAGGGGGATAATGTTCCGAAGGTTCCCCGGGGATTTCCGAATATCAGCTTTATCAATTTGTCGGATCTGCAGAACCTGAGCGGCGTGCCCAACAGGCAGAAGATTAAAAAGAAAAAAGAGGGCGAGAAGTCAAAGCCTGTGATCAACATCAACGATATCCCGGCGCCCCACAAGATCAAGGCGCAGCTGGACGAGTATGTGGTGGGGCAGGAGCACGCGAAAAAGGTGATCTCTGTGGCGGTCTACAATCACTATAAGCGTGTGGCGACGGGGACTATGGACGATATCGAGATCGAGAAATCCAACATGCTGATGATCGGCCCCACGGGCTGCGGCAAGACCTATCTGGTGAAGACGCTGGCGAGACTTCTGGATGTGCCGCTTGCGATCGCGGACGCTACATCCCTGACGGAGGCGGGTTACATCGGCGACGATATTGAGAGCGTAATAACGAAACTTCTCGCGGCGGCGGACAACGATGTGGAGAAGGCGGAGACCGGCATTGTCTTCATCGATGAGATCGATAAGATCGCCAAGAAAAAGAACACCAACTCCAGGGATGTGAGCGGGGAATCGGTACAGCAGGGGCTGTTGAAACTGCTGGAGGGTTCGGAGGTGGAGGTGCCGGTGGGGGCGAACAGCAAGAATGCCATGGTGCCCCTGGCCACAGTCAACACGAAAAACATCCTGTTTATCTGCGGCGGTGCTTTTCCCGGATTGGAGGAAGTGATCAAACAGCGTCTCACGAAGCAGACCGGTATCGGCTACCAGGCGGAGCTGAAGGACAAGTTTGACAAGGACAAGAACATCCACAGCAAGGTGACGGTGGAGGATGTCCGCAAGTACGGTATGATTCCGGAGTTTATCGGCCGTCTGCCCATCCTGTTCACGTTGGACGGACTGAACAAGGAATCGTTGGTGAAGATACTCAGGGAACCCAGGAATGCGATTTTGAAGCAGTACCAGAAGCTTCTCGAGCTGGATGAGGTGAAGCTGGAGTTTGACGAGGGCTCCCTGGAGGCGATCGCGGAGAAGGCGCTGAAGAAGGAGACCGGCGCCAGGGCTCTGAGGGCGCTGATCGAAGAGTTCATGCTGGATATCATGTACGAGATCCCGAAGGACGACAATATCGGCAGGGTGACGATCACAAGAGAGTATATCGAGGGGACGGGAGGACCTGTCATCGATATCCGGAGCAATTCCGTGCAGCGGATCGAAGATCTGAACGAAGTGAAAAATTAAAACAGGATTAAAAGAAGGGGGTGTCGCAAAATCATCAAATCAGATGATTGAGCGATACTCCGGCTCTATATACCCTATGCAGAGCAAAAGAATTTCCAGTTTTACCGTTGTTTTCCCACGAAGCAGAAATCTTTGGAATCCATAGTCATTTTTCAGTACACCAAATGCACCTTCTACTTGAAGGGGATCGGTTCATCCGATATTTGATTCCTGTTTCACTCAGGATATTTTCATAAGATTCCTGTCGCTTTTCCAAAAAATTTTTTGACAGGTACAGCCGCCGCAATCTTCGCACTCATAAACGGTCGCTTCTGTCTCATATCCACTTTTACTTTTCTGTTTCCTTATATAAAGCGGGAAAGAAGATTTCCGGCATGGCAGTAATTGTTTCTCCCCTGGAAGCCTGCCGTATGCCAGTCATAAACAGTCTGGGGCTCAAGAAACCTGCAGAAAAGTTCTGAATACCGCTGGTTCTTACTTTTCCTCCTGTCGCGTCCGTTTACAAAAATGGTACCGGGATTTCCGCCAGCGGTCTGTGTCGCGATCGGCCTTGTGCTGGGGATATTATCCTCTTTCCCCGGAATCGGCGGCGGCATCGCCGGGAGAATCATCAATAAAAAGCTGTCGGAGAAACTGGTAAACCGTCTGTTTATCGGACTGATGGTTGTGATTTTGTTCATTAATCTTTATAATATTTACAGATTTATAATATGACGGGAACAGGGGAGGAGATTGGAGATGCCACCGATCAGTGTTTTGATGAAGCCCGCTTCGGGCATGTGCAATATGCGTTGCGAATACTGTTTTTACTGTGATGAGATGGGGAAACGCACCAAGGAATTCTTCGGTTTTATGAGCGAGGAGACATTGAAGAATGTGATCCGCAGGACGATGCTCCGGGCGGAAGGGGCGATCAGTTACGCCTACCAGGGAGGGGAACCGACACTGCGGGGGATCGACTTTTTAAAAAAAGCAGTCGCTTATCAGAAGCAGTATAACAAAAACGGGATCCGGGTGAATAATGCCCTGCAGACCAACGGATATCTGATCAATGAGGAGTGGTGTCTGTTTTTAAAAGAAAATCATTTTTTGGTGGGACTTTCCGTGGATGGAACCGCGGAGCATCACGATGCCCTGCGGAGGACCAAGACAGGGGAAAATACTTTCGACAGGGTCTGTCTGTCCGCCGGACTTTTGGAAAAATATGGAGTGGACTATAATATTCTGACGGTGGTGACGCCGGGGATCGCCGAAAATATTGAAGAAATCTACCGGGACTACCAAAGGAGGGGCTGGCATTATCAGCAGTATATTGCCTGTTTGGATCCGCTGGGGGAGCCCTGCGGGAAGACGGAGTATTCTCTGACACCGGAGGAGTACGGGCAGTTTTTGGACAGGTTGTTTGCGCTGTGGTATCGGGATTACCAGAAGGGCAGACAGCCCTATATCAGGCAGTTTGACAATTATGTCGGAATGGCGGCGGGGTATCCGCCGGAGGCCTGCGACCAGCGGGGAACCTGCGGGATCCAGAATGTGGTGGAGGCGGACGGCAGCGTGTATCCCTGCGATTTTTATATGCTGGATGAATATCTTCTGGGCAATTTTAATACGGACAGGCTGGAGTATATCGACCGGAGGCGGAAGGAGATCGGGTTTATTGAGCGGTCCTGTCAGCTGAACCCAGAGTGCTTGGAATGCAGATATTACAGGCTGTGTCGGGGCGGCTGCCAGAGGCACCGGGAGTACAATGCGGAGACAGGGATGTATGAAAATTATTTCTGCAAAGCCTATCGGATATTTTTTGACAGATGGTATGAGAAGATCATGGCTGAATGGAATTGATCGGAAAACGAAACGGTTAAAAAATGGAAATATGATATGCTGTACGGTTAAAAATATAGCGTATTACGGTTGACATATGGAAATGTACGGTATATAATAATAGAAAACCAGATAAATATTCCACAAGAAAGAAGCGGAAGGAGGTTTTCATATGACGATTCGGGAGATGAAGGAGAAAAAGAGGGAGAAGGGTTATACCTACGCGCTGATGGCGGAGCTGTCGGGCGTGCCGCTCGGCACGATCCAGAAGATTTTTTCCGGGGAAACGATGAACCCGCGCTATGATACGCTTCAGGCGCTGGAGAAATTGTTCAGTGACTCCCTGAAGGTGTGCGAGGAGTCTGCCGCCTATCAGGTAAACTCTCAGCACACACAGGGCAGCTATACTATTGAAGATTATCGTGCGCTGCCGGAAGATCAGCGGGTGGAACTGATCGACGGATATTTTTATGACATGGCGGCGCCCACGACACTTCACCAGAGAATCGCAGGGGAGGTGTATCGCCAGATTTCTAATTTCATTATGGATCGGGACGGTTCCTGTATTCCCCTGATCTCTCCGATCGACACTCAGTTAGACTGCGATGAGAGGACGATGGTCCAGCCGGATGTGGCGATCTTATGTCAGGACGACAGGGTAAAAGAGTGGGGGGTGTACGGCGCGCCGGATTTTGTGCTGGAGGTGATCTCTCCTTCCACCAGAAGAAAGGACTATACGAAGAAACTCTCTAAATATATGGCGGCAGGCGTGCGGGAATACTGGATACTGGATGCCTACCAGCAGAAACTGATCGTATATTTCTTTGAGAGCGAGATATGCCCTGTGATCTACGGACTGAGCGAGCCGGTGCCGGTGGGGATCTATAACGGGGAGCTGGAGATCGGATTTTCCCATATCGCGAAATGGGTGGAGGAGAGTATGAACCGCTGAAAAAAGAGTGGCGGGAAGATCGGTCGGATGTGACGCTGATCACCCGTCCGCGCCGTTTCGGAAAAACAGGATTATAACGATTTTATCAGAGCGCTGCTGGCGGATGACATAGATGTGATGAACGAGTTTATGAATAAGATCGCACTGCACAGTTTTTCCGGTTTTGATATCTCAAAAGGCGTGGCCGCGGATGACGATCCCGAACGCTTTTATCACGGGTTTGTGTTGGGAATTATGGTGGAGTTAGAAGAACGGTTTACGGTCAGATCCAACAGAGAGAGCAGTTTCGGACGTTATGACGTGATGATGAAACCGATGGATAAAGAGAAGGATAATGCCTATATTTTTGAGTTTAAGGTGCATAAACCCGTGAGGGAGAAGACGATGGAGGAGACCGTCGCCAATGCGCTTTCATAAATACGAGAGAAAAGGTATGTAACGCAGCTTGTTGCGGAGGGAATCCCGGAGGAGAATATCAGAAAATATGGATTTGCATTTGCGGGAAAGAGGTGTTTGATCGGATAGTTGAATTGGATAAAATAGTATAATATTTTCTGACGCAGATCAGGTTGTTTCAGGGGATGGCAGATTGACAAAATTCAATATGCCGTCTCCTGTTTTTTAACTTTTTTCGCAAAATTTGGGCGAAGAATGCATTTTGATATCTGTCATATAGAGCAATTTTTATAAATCAATTGGCAATTTAGAGTAATGATTAGTATAAAATTGTATATTATAATCTCAAACTTCGCACTTGAATAAGTGCTTATGCACCTTGAAAATTCAATAATAACT
>CANRWP010000061.1 GCA_947643595.1 uncultured bacterium
TCCTCATTTAACTTCATATAGAAAGCTTTGATCTCCTTCGGATAGTCCGTCACAAAGACGGGACGCTTAAATTCTTTTTCCGTCAGATAGCGCTCATGTTCCGTCTGCAGATCGCATCCCCATGAAACTTTATAATCAAATTCCTCGTTATGTTTTTCCAGGATCTCGATCGCCTCCGTGTACGTCACATGGGCAAAATCGGAGTTCGCCACATGCTCCAGCCGCTCGATCAGCCCCTTGTCCACGAAACTGTTAAAAAATTTCATCTCCTCCGGGGCGTTCTCCAGCACATAGCGGATAATGTATTTGATCATGGACTCCGCGAGGATCATGTCGTCCTTCAGATCCGCAAAGGCGATCTCCGGCTCGATCATCCAGAATTCCGCCGCATGGCGGGTGGTGTTGGAATTTTCCGCCCGGAAAGTCGGACCGAAGGTATAAATATTTTTGAACGCCATCGCGTAAGTCTCACCGTTCAGCTGCCCGGAGACCGTGAGATTTGCCGGTTTCCCGAAAAAGTCATTGTCATAATCCACACTGCCGTCATCCTTCTTCGGCAAATCCTTCATATCTAATGTGGTCACCTGGAACATCTCCCCGGCGCCCTCGCAGTCCGATCCTGTGATAATCGGCGTATGCACATAGACAAACCCTCTGTCCATAAAGAACTTATGGATCGCATAGGCGATCAGCGAGCGAACCCTAAACACCGCCTGGAAGGTGTTGGTCCGGGCGCGCAGGTGAGGGATCGTCCTCAGATACTCAAAACTGTGGCGCTTTTTCTGCAGCGGATAATCCGGCGCCGACATCCCCTCCACCGCCACTTCCTCCGCCTGTATCTCAAAGGGCTGCTTTGCCTGCGGCGTTTCCACCAATGTTCCCGACACAATGATCGCCGCCCCCACATTGAGTCTGTTGATGTCCTCAAAATTATCCAGCTTATCGCTGTAAACGATCTGCAGCGGTTCAAAAAAAGTCCCGTCGTTCACCACGATAAATCCAAACGTCCTGGAATCCCGTATGCTCCGGATCCATCCTCCCACCGTTATTTTCTTTCCGATGTACTCCTTCCTGTTTCTGTACAATTCCCGAATCTCTGTCAGCTCCATCTCTTTTCTCTCCTTCTCAAAATCTTCGAACTCATTACATCCATCTGCGATCTACGCTCCGTAGATACCCGCCAAAAACTCATACACCTTCTCATACAGCAGATTGACTCTCACAACCTCCCTGTCCGGCCCTTCCCCGTCCGAAGTGTACTCCTCCGTCACTGCGTCCACTTCCTCATCCGACACGGATATCCCTTCCCGATCGGCGATGGCCTGCAGGGCAAGTCCTTCTCTGGCGCACCGCAGAGCAACCGAGCTCAGTCCATCTTCCATGTTGTCGGCCGCTATACCGTAGTTCCCCAGCATGTATTCCTCCAGGCTTATCCCCTGAGCCGCAGCTGCATTCTCGAAATCCTCTCTCAGGCTCTCTTTGTAGTCATCCACCAGAGACTGGGGCACCTCCTCATAAGTGCAGCCCGCCACCAGAGCTGCAGCGATATAACTTTCCAGTTCCCTGTTGTACTGGTATTCGTAATATTCCCTCAGCATATCCCCGGCGTCGTTCCGGTAGGCTTCGGCGCTCTGGTATCCGGCATCCACCAGAGAGACATTTTCATCGGTCAGTTCCGTCAAAATATGATTGATCTTTACCGAAAAAACACAGTCTTTTCCCGCTACCTCCGGGTTGCGGTAATTGTCCGGAAACTTCAGGGAAAGCTCCTTTCTGTCTCCGACATTCGCCCCCACCAGTCCTTCCTCAAACCCTTCGATAAAGCCGCCGGAACCGATCTCCAGAAGCTGAGCCTGGGCTGTGCCTCCCTCAAAAGCGGTACCGTCGATGGTCCCCGCGTAGTCGATATTCACCACATCGCCGTTCTCCACCGTTCCCGTCAGCTCTCGCATCTCGCTCACCTCATCGATCCGGCTGTTGATGTAACTCTGCACGTACGCATCTGTTATTTCCATCTTCTCCGGACTCTGTATATCCAGATTCCTATAATCCGGAAGCGTCACATACTCTTCCACTTCCACATCTTTCAGATCAGCGATCCTGATATCCTTCTTGCCGCAGCCCGCCGCACAGACCACCACACAGCCCAGCGCCGCCGCTGCCATCCATCTTTTACTCATGATAAACTTGTCCTTTCCCTAATATTTTTCTATTCTATCACAACTTGTCCGTTCTTACAAAGTATTTCCCAAATTTCAGCCCTGTAAAAAGAATTTTCTCCATCTTGTCATCACAAAAAATAAATGCTAAAATAGCTGTATATCAAACTGGAGGAGATTTACGGATGAACACAGGAACTATTGTACTGATCGTCATACTCGTCATTTTAGCTGCCGCCATTATCGCCCTTATTTTTCTCGGGAAGAAAGCGCAGAAAAAGCAGGCGGAACAGCAGGAACAGATCGATGCCTACAAACAAAATGTGACCATGCTGGTTATAGATAAGAAGCGATTGAGACTTACACAGTCCGGACTGCCCCAGGCTGTCATCGACCAGACGCCCAAGCTGATGCGCCGATCGAAACTTCCCATTGTAAAGGCAAAAGTGGGCCCCCAGATCATGACTCTCGTGGCTGACGAAAAGATTTTTGATGACATCCCGGTAAAGAGAGAGGTAAAAGCCGTCGTGAGCGGCATCTACATCACCTCCGTGAGGGGAATGCACGGCAAGAATATTGCACCCCAGAACACGAAAAAGAAGAGCCGATTTAAACAGCTCCTGGAGAAAGCTCAGGAAAAAGCCGGCGTCGGCCAGGTAAAATAGATTTACAGAATTTCCAGTTCCAGTCTGCATTCCGCCTGTCGCTCCCCCTGTATAAAGAGGGTATAGACAAGCAGCAGACTGGTTTTTTCTTGCCCATTTTTTACTTTCACTTCCCTCGTCTCAACACCGATCTCCAGCGCCCCGTAGGGCGTTAGGTACTCCGATCTGTCCCTTTTGCCCCGCTCAAAATTTATTTTCCAGGACACCGCCCCGGACTTTTTCAGGCTTGCCCTCGAGGATTTCTCCTCGATCTTCAGCAGGTTTTTCACCGGCGCGTCCCCCTGAAACTTCTCTCCTTTTTCCTCATAAAGCACATAAAGGACCCCTCCTCTCTCGGAAAGCCGTCCTTTACTCCTCATCTCCATAGTCTGCCGCTCGCCCGTCTCGCTTATCTGCTCCGACCGGACGCAGACCATGCATTCTGTGTTTCTCTCTCTGATCATAAGTTTTCAATATTCCTCGATATGAATCACTTTTGCGGACAATATTCCATATTTCAGGATGGAATTGGCAAAAATCTGAAACCTCTCCGCCGCATCGCTGACAAAGAAACGGTGTATATTGGTCCCAAGCCCCGGCGTCTGTTCGTTTAAAATGCTGTGTTCCGCCAGCAGATCTTTCAGCTCCCTCGCCGTCTCATAAGCGGGATTGACGAGCCGGACATTCTCTCCCATGATCCGCTGCACGGTCTTTCTGATCAGCGGGTAGTGGGTACATCCCAGTATCAGCGTATCGATCCCGATATCGATCAGATCGGTGAGATATCGCCTCGCGATCTCTTCCGTCACGGGATCTTCCCAGAGGCCTTCCTCCACCAGGTGGACAAACAGCGGGCATTCCTTCCCGATCACTTCTATGCCGGGGTTCAACTGTCTGATATATGTAGTATATGTCTCGCTCCCGATGGTCGCCCGGGTTCCTATCACACCTATCTTTCCGTTTTTTGTGGCCTCCGTCGCCATCTTCGCCCCGGGCTTTACCACACCGATCACCGGCACATCCACCGCCTGTTCTATCTCCTCCAGCGCGTAGGCACTCGCCGTGTTGCAGGCTACTACGATCGCTTTCACATTCTGAGTTTCCAGAAAACGGACAATCTGCAGCGCGTATTTTGTGACGGTCTCTTTTGTCTTGTTGCCATAGGGTACTCTCGCCGTATCGCCAAAATAGATCACCTTTTCATTCGGTATCTGATACATGATCTCCTTTGCCACCGTCAATCCGCCTACGCCGGAATCAAACACACCGATCGGCGCTTCCTTCCTGTTGTCCATCGCCGCTAATATCCTTTCGCTTTATCTTTTTGCCATTCCAAAATACTGATCTTTACCTCGATCTGTCCGGGTTCGGCTCCCTCGATCGCAAGGTAAAGATTCCGGTCCTCCTCCGCTTCCTCTGTTACATCCTGTCCTTCCTCATCCAATATCCTGACACAGTCACCCGTGAAAAGATACTGGGGAAAAACAATCCCCCAAAAGCCCAGTGAAAGCAACAGTCCTCCCAGAGCAGCCGCCTGTATTCTCCGATTTGTTTTATGTTCTTTTATCATAATTGTCATACTCCTTGTATTCCTTATACAAAGAGTATGGTTCTTTTTTTCTCTTTTAAACAGTGAGCCGGCTTAAAATCGCTTTTTGCTGATTGTCGATATGCTGCTTTGCGCACTCAGCCGCCATCTTCCTGTCGCCGTTTATAATGCTCTCACAAAGTTCCTGGTGCTCTTTTAAGAGCATCCCGTACTGGCTGTCATCCCGCAGATATTTCACACGGTAACGGTACATCTGTTCCGCCAGATTGTCGATCATCTGCCTGAGAGTCACATTTCCGGTGACTTCTACAATAATATTATGCAGCGCCACATCCTTCTGTGCGATATCCCGCAGATCGTTGCCCTTTATCGCCCTCTCAAACTCCAGGCAGGCCTGCCCCAACGCCTTTTTCCCCTCCTCATCGATGCGCTCGCAGGCCAGTTCCGCGCTGAGCACATCCAGCACCCGCCTCACTTCCAGCACGTCTTTCAGGCTTTTCTCATTGATGTCCGCCACAATGGCCCCCCGCCTGGGAATCATGATCACAAGCCCTTCCAGCTCCAGTTTGCGGATCGCTTCCCGGATCGGCGTCCGGCTCACGCCCAGCTTGTCCGCCAGATGGATCTCCGTCAGTCTCTCCCCCGCCTTCAATTCCTCCAACAGGATAGCTCTGCGCAGCTTTTTAAACACCACATCCCTGAGCGGCAAAAATTCGTCTACTTTAGCGTCAAATTCGTGATATGCCATCCCATATTCCTCTCTCCGTCTGAAACCCGGACAAAAAAACTTCTTCCGTCATATTCCTCTCCCTGATCGCGCGCATCGCACTCCGGGCCGCCTTCTCTTCCCTGAATACGCCAAATACCGTGGGACCGCTGCCGCTCATGACCGCCGTGAGCGCGCCTTCCGCCACCATGAGTCTCTCGATCTCCCCGATGATCGGATATTCCGCCCCTGTCACGGTCTCCAGCACATTTTCCATCTTCTCGCAGAGCCCCTTAAGGTCTCCTTTCTCTATATCCCCCATCATGCCGTCAATATCGGGATGCCTCTCCAGCGCATCCAGCCTCAGGCTCTCGTACACATGCTTCGTGGAGACATCGATATCCGGCTTTGCCAGAAGAAGACTGCAGGCCGGCGGTTCGCCCAATTCAGTCAACGCCTCGCCGATCCCCTCCGAGAGAGCGCATCCGCCGAGCAGGCAGTAAGGTACGTCCGCCCCCAGCTTCACGCCGATCTTCTGCAGGTCCTCCAGAGACACATTTAAGTCAAACAGCTCGTTCATTCCCTTTAAGACCGCAGCACAGTCCGCAGATCCGCCCGCCATCCCCGCCGCCACCGGAATATGCTTTTCCAGAAAAATTTCCACCCCGCCCTCCAGAGAATAGTTCTTCTTCATCAGCGCCGCCGCCCTGTAGGCGAGGTTGCGCTCATCGCAGGGAAGTCCCGCCCTGTCCGCGGCAACGGTGATCTTATCCTCCGAAAGCCTTCTCATTGTCACGATATCCGCCAGTTCTACGGACTGCATGATCATCCTCACTTCATGATATCCATTTTCCAGCCGTCTTATCACATCAAGTCCCAGATTAATTTTCCCGTGTGCCTTCAGGATCAGTTCCCTCTCCATATCTTCTGCTTCCCGTCATTTTGTATTTTATTGTACAGATTGTATTTTATTATATACAATCCGTGCTTTCCAGTCAACTGCGAAACTTTTATCCGATACACAGAGAATGAGAATGGTCAATACACCCGTATTGACCATTTCAGCCATTCGTTTTCTAACGTATGATCAACATTTTATCCCCCGCGCGCACTTCATCCCGCGCCAGATGATTCATCTCCCTGAGACTCTCCAGAGAAACCATATACCTCTTTCCGATATCCCAGAGGCTGTCGCCGGACTTTACCACATACCCCACCATCCCCGGCGTCCTTCTGAATTTCTCCGCATCCGGCTCACACAATTCGATCCCCTGTATCACGTCTTCCTTCGCCCGATGAAAAGCCGCCATCTCAAAGCTCAGTATTCCCTTGACCTCCCAGCTCTCACCGGCGCCGGCCGCCGTCAGGTTATCCAGATGGATCCTCAGACTGCAGAAATCCGCCGCCGTGATCCCCGATGTCTCCAACAGATAGCGGAACGGAATGTCGGCGTGAAGTCTGTAGAACTTTCCGTCGCTCTCATCCTGCAGCAGGAAATCGGCATCCACCGCCCCCAGTATCTCTATCCCTTCCTCCGTCTGTTGCTGTCCCTCTTTCTGCACCCCCGCCTGATAATATAAAAGCTTCGCTCCGGCGGGAACGCCCTCCGCCGGAATCTCCTCCGACAGCCTGTATTTCCCGGCGCATCTGGACATCATCGTCCTGTACTCCGTCTCCTGCCTTTCCAGTTTCACTTCCTTCTGCAGTCCGTAGCAGTCCGACAGGATCTCTATCTTTTCTTCTCGGTACAGCTTTATATACAGATCCAGCGCCATCTCCAGGGAGATCACCCTCTTCTCACCGTCAAAATCCTCCTGCACTTCTATCTCCTGCTGGCTGATCTGATAATAGATGTCGGTGATAAGATCCTCCGTGCACCCCTGGCAGTCTACGGCGCCGGATATCGGTATTGTCGTGCCAAACACCTGAGCACCACCGTCATCCCCCTGCGATGAATAGAGGAAAAACGCCCTGACTTCCCCCTTCACAAATATCTTCTCCTCCACCGCCTTAAACTCCAGTTCCGACAGTTCGATATTCTCCCAGATCAGACTCGCGATATTCGGGCAGTTCTGAGGCAGTTCCATCTCTTCTCTGATTCGGAAAATATCTTTTTTCAACACGGTGATGCCGGCCACGTCCAGCATTTTTTTCCGGCATTCGATCCCTGTCTCCCCCGCAGCCTGCGCCAGCTCCACAGGAACCTGCTCCTCGTAGAGCTCTTCCACAAAAAGCTCAAAACAGGCGACGGCCTGAACGCTGAGCTTCCTGGAATTGATCATGCTGATCGTCATATCGTCCAATTCCCATCTCGCCTGCACTAACTCCTGGGTTCCGAGTCCGTCCATATGTACCTGCTCCTCAAACGGAATACTCCCCTCGACGGAGCATATCTGTCCTCCCTCGTCCGACTGATAGAGAACCTTATAATACAGTTTGCCGCGCATCGTCACATGGTCCGGCGCGGGTTTCAGTTCCTCCAGACGGATATATCCCTTCTGTCCCAAAATGCGGGTGATATCCGGTTTGTTATCCTGCAGATTCCTGTCATCCTCCAGTGCGATCTGGGTTCCCGCCTTATATTTCATGCGGTCCATATAAATTTTTCTCTTCTCAAGCTCCATGCTTTCTATAAAAACCTCCCATTCCTCTGCCCTATCTGCCTTTCTACAGAGTATGCGTCGGGGGAAGTATTTATACCTGTATCACTCCTGTACTGCGCCGATCAGTTCCGCGATATCCTCCACATGGTGCCTCCGCATGTATTCCTCTATTCCCCGCACGATCTCCTCTGTCGCATAGGGATTGATAAAGTTCGCCGCGCCGACCGCCACGGCGTTTGCCCCGGCGAGTATAAACTCCAGCGCATCCTCCGCCGTCATAATCCCCCCCATGCCGATCACCGGAATCTTCACCGCGTGGGCCGCCTGGTAGACCATGCGAACCGCCACCGGCCTGATCGCGGGACCGGACAATCCTCCGGTTTTATTCGCCAGAACAAAACGCCTCTTTTCCACATTGATCTTCATGCCTGTGATCGTATTGATCAGAGAAACAGCGTCCGCGCCGCCCGCCTCCGCCGCCCTCGCCATCTCCCCGATATCCGTCACGTTGGGGCTGAGTTTCATGATCACCGGCTGCTTCGCGACTTTTTTTACCGCCCGCGTTATATCGTAGAGCGCCTCCGTCTTCTGCCCGAAAGCGATCGCTCCCTCCTTCACGTTCGGACAGGATACATTGATCTCCAGCATGTCAATCTTCTCATCGCCACAGCGCTCCACTACCTCCAGATAGTCCTCCACGGTCCTTCCGCAGACGTTGACAATAATCTTTGTGTCAAACTGCCCTAAAAAAGGGATATCCCGCTCCAGAAAGACATCGATCCCCGGATTCTGCAGTCCGATCGCATTCAACATCCCCCCGCAGGTCTCCGCCACCCTGGGGGTGGGGTTCCCCGGCCACGGCACATTCGCCACGCCTTTCGTCACGACCGCCCCCAGCCTGTTCAAATCCACAAACTCACTGTACTCCATGCCGGAGCCAAAAGTTCCTGATGCTGTCATCACCGGATTTTTTAACATAACGCCCGCTATTTTTACTTCCGTATTCATTCAAACCCCTCCGTATTCCGCTCAAATATCCACATCTTCCGCCCGAAAAACCGGCCCGTCCGTACAGATCCTGGCATTGTGCACATGGGAGTGGGCATCCTCCCTCACTGTCCTGCAGACACAGCCCAGACATGCACCCACACCGCAGGCCATCCGCTCCTCCAGAGATATCCACGCCGGGATTCTTTTCTGAGCCGCATAATTTTTGACCGCGCGCAGCATCGGCATCGGGCCGCACGCATAAATTAAATCTGCATTCAATTTATTTTCCCTCGCAGCGTCCAAAACATTCCCTTTTGTGCCCGCACTGCCGTCCTCTGTGGCAATAAAAACTTCCCCGAATTTTGTCAAATCTTCTTTTAAGAAAAGTTCGGCATCCCGATATCCCAGGACGATCCTCTTTTTGCAGTGCTTCAGCTCTTTCGCCAGCTCCAGCAGAGGCGGAATACCGATTCCTCCTCCCAGAAGCAGCGCCGTCTTCCCCTCTGCTTCCTCCAGAGGATAGCCGTTCCCGAGAACTCCCAGTATCTCCGCCGTGTCTCCCTCCCTGTAAGTGGAAAATTCTTTTGTCCCCTTCCCCGCCACGCGGTACACGATGCGCAGCGCGCCCCTCTCAGCATCCTGTTCACAGATGCTGAGAGGCCTCGGGAGAAGCATCGCCCCATCCCTGGGGTACACCGCGATGAAGCGGCCGGCTCCCTTTTCCATCGCCATATCCGTCTTCAGCCACATTTCATAGATGCCGTCGGCTAATTTTGAGGTAGATAACACCTGAACTTTTTCCTTTTTTTTCAATAACATACGTTACATTCTCCTTTTTACGCCATTTCCGCGTTTTTCTCTCAGCCTAGTCTTCCAGTGCAGAAATGCTCATATTTTTAATATATGCGATTTTTCCTGCGCAAATTGTATATTCAATCTCCGATTTGCATGTTTTTCCTGCAAACGGAGTGTTGGAAGCCTTCGAGTAAAAGTGCCAGAATGTCTGACTGCAGTCCGCATCAAAAATCACCATATCCGCCGGTCCGCCCTCCGCCAGATACCCTGCGTCCATCCCGTAAAGTTTGGCCGGATTCAGGCTCATCTTCGCCAACAGTTCCTCCATCGACAGCTTCTCTTTCTTCACCAATTCCGTTATCCCTAACGCCAGCGCCGTCTCCAGTCCGATAATCCCGCTGGGCGCTTCCGCAAAAGGCCTTTCTTTCTCCTCCTTTGTGTGGGGAGCGTGGTCCGTCGCGATCAGGTCGATCGTTCCATCCCGCAGTCCCTCCAGGATCGCCTCTCTGTCTTCCTCTGTCCTCAGCGGCGGATTCATTTTCGCCAGAGTGCCGTACTGCAGCACGGCGCTCTCCGTCAGCGTGAAATGGTGCGGCGTTGCCTCCGCATGGATATCGACGCCTTCCGCTTTCGCCTTCCGCACCAGTTCCACCCCCTCTTTCGTGCTGATATGCTGAATATTGACGCAGGCTCCGGTCTCCTTCGCCAGCCTGATATCCCGCTCGATCAGACTGATCTCCGCCCGCCGGTCCGCGCCTGTGAGCCCGATCTCCCCGGCAATCTTTCCGGCGTTCACACCGCTCTCCGCTATATAGGCCGGATCCTCCTCGTGGAAGCTGATGGGCACCTCCAGTTCACGGCATTTTTTCATGGCCTCTCTCACAAGTTCCTCATCCATCAGCGGCTTTCCGTCGTCCGTGAAGCCGACGGCGCCCGCCGCTCTCAGTTCCTCCAGATCCGTGAGCCTGACGCCCTCGAGATTCTCCGTCACGGCTCCGCAGGCGTAGACATGGATCCGTGTATCTTTCCCTTTCTCCAGCATATAGCGCAGCGTATCCGCATGGTCCGGCACCGGTTTTGTGTTCGCCATCATCACCACGCTGGTAAAGCCGCCCGCCGCAGCCGCGGCCGCCCCTGTCAGAATATCTTCTTTTTTCGTAAATCCCGGATCCCTGAAATGTACATGCACATCCACTAACCCCGGAGCCACAATATAACCCTCCGCGTCTATCGTCTGGATCTCATGTCTTGGAAGACGCCGGAACTCTTCCGTTTCCTCCAGTCTCTCCCCCATCCTCCGTATTCTGTCTCCCTCCGTCAATATATCACAATTCTTTTTCATTCCCGTCTTCGGATCGATGCATAAGCCGTTTTTGATATAGAGCACTTTTTTTCTCCTCTCCTCTTCCTATACAGACAGTTTACTATTATATGGCATCCTGTTTCAATAAAAAATTCCGTTTTTCGCGATTCTTCTCCTTTTCTGGCAAATTTTGCTTGTCCCTGCCCTGTGTTTTATAGTAAACTATGTAACAGAGGCATTATGCCAAATCATATTTAGATAAGAGGTTTTTTCAGTTATGCGCATTATTTTTGTTGCTCTTTTTGTAGTCCTTTTCCTCCTTTTGATGATTCCGGTCATGATCGTGGAATGGATCATCGGAAAATTCAATCAGGATTTAAAGGACAGAAGTTCTATCCGGATCGTACAGTGGGCTTTCCGCCGCATCCTTTTCCTGTGCGGCACAAAGATAACCGTGATCGGCGAAGAAAATGTGCCGAAGAACGAGCCTGTCCTCTATATAGGGAACCATCGGAGCTATTTCGACGTAGTGATCACCTACGCCAGAGTTCCCGGGCTCTGCGGCTACATCTCCAAAAAGGAGATCGAGCGGATTCCTCTTCTCAATGTGTGGATGCGCTATCTTCACTGCCTGTTCCTCGACAGAAATAATATAAAAGAAGGGCTTTCGGTAATTCTGGCCGCCATCAACAAAGTGAAATCCGGCATTTCCATCTGTGTCTTTCCGGAAGGTACCCGAAATAATACCTCCGAAGATTTTCTCCCTTTTCACGGGGGCAGCCTGAAAATCGCGGAAAAGGGCGACTGCGCTATCATCCCTATGGCGTTGAACCATACGGACGATATCTTTGAAGCCCATCTCCCATGGATCCGCAAAACGCATATCGTTCTGGAATACTGCAAACCCATCTATCCGAAAGACCTCCCCAAAGAAGACCGGAAAAAGCTTTCGGACATTGTGGAAAAAGTGATAAAAGACACCTATTATAAGAATCAAAGCCTCTTGTAAATGATATCGGAATCCATAAAAATACTGCCGCAGAAGATCCTCCCTGCGGCAGATTTTTTATAATACCATATGGAAATCTTCCTTCTCAAAAGCGATCGAAAAAGCTTTCGCCGCGTCCTTCAGCCTCTCCGGCTTTCCGGTCCCGTACAGGGGCAGGCAGGGGAAATCCTGCACCGTGAAAAATCCGAGCAGAATCTGTGTGGTGTCGGCATCATACTTTTCTTTCAGCATTTTAAGCCGCTCGGCCGCCTTCCTGTTTCCCTCCGTGTAATAAGGGCTCGCTTTCACCGCATCCTCGCCCTTCTTCTCGTAACTGTGGAAAAATCCGCTGGCGATCCCCATGTAGGGCATTGCCAGATTGTTTCTGTTCTCCCTGTGATACGCGTACATCTCATCGTCCATGCTGCACAGGGTATCATCCTCCATCGGCTTCATATGTCTTGTCCCATAGTTGAACAACATCTGATCCGCGATAAATCCCCGGTATCCTTTCTCCTTACAGTACGCATCCGCCGCTTTCATCCGTTCCGGCGTCCAGTTGGAGCATCCGTAATAGCGGATCTTTCCCTGCCGCACAAAATCTTCCATCACCTCCACCGTCTCCTCCACCGGAATCGTCACATCATCCCTGTGGTAAAAATAGAGATCGATATGGTCTGTACGCAATTTCATCAGGGAACTGTCGAGATCCTCCGCCATATCCTCTCTCCGCATACGGCTTTTATGCATGTCCGGGTTTTCCCCCAGCATGGAGGGATGTCCCCCCTTCGTCACCAGCACGATCTCGTTTCTCTTCTTTGTCCTCGCAAGCCAATCACCGATCACCCGCTCGCTCCTCGAGGTCTCCGGCGGCACCCAGTCGGAATATACGTGCGCCGTATCGATCACATTGCCGCCGAGATCCAGATACGTCCCGAATATTTTCTCCGTATCCTCCTCCCGCCATGCCACACCTGCATCCGCTGTCCCCAGTCCGAACGGGGAAACCCATAGTTCTGTGCCCTGAATCTGACTTTTCTCCATAATATCGTCATCCTTTCTATATGTATGCTGTCCGTGAGTTCCGCACGTCTATACTTTCAATCTCTCCACGATCTCCGCAAACCCCATCCCGTGAGACGCCTTTATGAGTACGGTATCCCCGGGCTTTATGAGACCATGCAGTTCCCCCAGCAGAGACTCTTTCTCCGGATAATAGAAAACCTCGCTCTCTCCGGTATTTGCCGTCTCCGCTTCCTTCGCCATCTCCGCGGAAAGCTCTCCCACACAGACGATCACATCTATCCGGCTCTCCGCCGCATGCCGCCCCACGTCTCCATGGAGTTTTTTCGCATTTTCCCCCAGCTCAAACATATCCCCGAGAATCGCGACTTTTCTCGTATCCGCCCAGGCAAGCAGATCGATCGCCGCACACATGGAGACCGGATTGGCATTGTAGCAGTCGTCGATGACCACCCTGTCGCCATACCGGATCAGGTTGCTTCTTCCCGCCGTAGGCTGCACCGCCGCGATCCCCTCCGCTATCTCTGACGCATTGAGCCCCAGCGCTTCCCCCACTGCCGCCGCCGCCAGCGCATTATATACCATATGCTCCCCGGGCAGCGGAATTTTTACTTTGAAATCTCCGGATGGAATATGGAGCTTTGCCTCGGTTCCAAACAGTCCCTTGGAACAAACGCCAAAAACATAACATGCGTTATTTTTATTCCTCCCAAAAGTAACTGGTGTTTTTTTATTGATTTCTTTGATTCCGGCCAGCAATTCGTCATCCCCGTTTACGATAATGGTTCCGTCCTCACTCATAAAATCAAAGATTTCCGACTTCGCCTTTAATACGCCCTCCCTGGAACCCAGGGCTTCCAGGTGGCAGTCCCCGATATTTGTCATCACCACGATATCCGGCGCCGCCATACGACTTAACCTGTGCATCTCCCCAAAATGGTTGATGCCCATCTCTATCACTGCCGCCTCATGCTCCTCCCGGATCCGAAACAGCGTCAGCGGCACGCCGATCTCATTGTTATAGTTTCCGTCCGTCTTCAACACATGGTACTTCTCTCCGAGCACCGCCGCGATAAACTCCTTCGTACTGGTCTTTCCCACGCTGCCTGTGATACCGACGATCGGTATGGACAATCCGCTTCTGTAAAAAGCGGCGATATCCTGCATCGCCTTTTTCACATCCTCCACAAGGATATAAGGTCCCGCCGCCTTTCCCTCTCCCGATATGGGCGCCTTTTCACACACCGCGCAGGCCGCCCCCTTCTCCATCACCTGAGGGATAAATAGATGTCCGTCCACCCGCTCCCCCTGAATGGCGAAAAACAGAAAATCCTTCTCGACCAGGCGCGAATCCGTCACCGCACCCGCTATCTCCAGATCTTCTCCTCCTCCGAAAAGTCTTCCGCCGCAGGCCCCGGCAATATTTTTTAATGTCATATTCTTCATATTATCTTCCATCCTTCTGCATCTGCGGTCTCTCCCCGTCCTCACTCTGCTCCGCGCAGTGCCGACTCTATGATCTTTTCACACAACTCTCCGTAAGGCACTCCTTCCGCCGCCGCCTCCTGGGGAAGCAGGGAGGTCGGAGTCATCCCCGGCAGCGTATTTGCCTCCAGGCAGAACACTTCACCCTGTTCATTCATCATAAAGTCCATGCGGGCATAATTTTTCAGCCGCAGCACACGGAAGGCTTCCTCCGCCCGCCTCTTCATCTCTCTCGCCCTGTCCTCAGGAATCTCCGCCGGACAGGTCTCCACCGTGCTCCCCGCCTGGTACTTGTTTTTGTAGTCATAAAACCCCTGCAGGGGAGCGATCTCGATCACCGGGAGCGCTCTGCCCTCCATCACCCCCACGGAAAATTCTCTGCCTTTTATGTACTGCTCGACGATCACTTCTCCATCGTACCGGAATGCCTCCCGCAGCGCTCTCTCATACTCCTCCTCCCGATCCACCATATAGACCCCCACGCTGGAACCGCCGCAGCACGCTTTCACCACAAGCGGAAAGGGTATCACGCCTCCCTCCGCCAGGTGCTCCTCCAGTCCGTCTTTTTTCAGCCGGAAACCGCGGGGCGTGGGAATCCCATGAACGGCAAACAGTTCTTTCGCCAGCCCCTTATCCATGCAGAGTGCCGAGCTCACATAGTCCGTCCCGGTATAGCAGATCCCCATCAGGTCAAAACAGGCCTGGATCCTGCCGTTCTCTCCGTTCTCCCCGTGAAGTCCCATAAACACTACGTCAGCCGCCTGACAGATGGAGATCACATTCGGTCCGAAAAAATTTTTCTTCCAGTCCGGGCGCAGCGCTTTTATCTGCTCAATATCCGGGCTCTCCTCCGATATATGTCCGATTTCGGCAGCCCAGTCACAGTCTTTCTCAAAAATATTATCTGCATCGTCCCCCTCATAGCCCAGGAACACATCCAACAATATCGCCTGATGTCCCCGCTCCTTTAACGCTCTGTAAATCAGGCTCCCCGAACTCAAAGATACATCTCTCTCCGTACTGATTCCGCCTGTCAACACTACAATCTTCATCTATTCTTCCTCCACATCAACATTTGAATCCTCTATGATCCTTCTCTCCTCCTCCATCACACTGAGCAGAAACAGCATCCGGGCCGCTTCCCTGTCCCCCGGATTCCGCAGCAGCAACTCCGCCTTTTCGTTTCTTCCCATCAGATAGTGTACACTGTTTTCTATCACTGTAACATACTCAAAATTCATAATAGCATAGTTTGCCAGTGCAATTCTTGTCATATTCCATAAAATAACATCCGTTTTTTCATTCTGCACCAGAAAAATCCCGTCTCTTGAAGTCTTTGCGATATCTTCCGCCCCTCTCATCAAGTCCTCTATCAGCCGCCCGCAGAGATCATGATCCACTTTTCTTCTGGTTAAGAGGTACGTCACTTTCGCCATCAGCAGATAAAAATCCTCCTCCTGTTCCAGCAAAAACTCCTGATTCTGTAAAATATAATTATGATATATTATTTCGTTTGATGCGCGATAGAGCTCTGCCGCCGCATAAAATTTTCCGGCGGCCTCCGTCTGCAGGCTGTCCGAATATCTCCACGCCTTCGCCGCCGCCTTCAGACAGATATTGGCGTAATCCAGATCATACTCCTGGTACAGATAACTGTACTTTGCCATGGTTCCCGCAAACGCCGCCGTTGCCTCTTCGTCTATCTCCCGGTCCGCCGCCTGATTTTTCTCCGAAGGCACTCCCGCCTCAGCGTAAATGCCGCCGGTCCTCTCATCCTGCAGAGATAACAGCAGATCGGTTTTCCTGCGGAGCATCTGAAAAAACTGTTCGCTTCTCACTCCTTCCGCACCGTCCTCCGCCGGATCCGCCTCCCAGATCTCCAGGATCAATCCCGGGTACATCTCATAGGCCGTCAGAAGATAGCTGATCGTCTCACAGATCTCCTCCGTCTCCTCCGAAGTATTTTCTTCTATTATAGTGCCATACTCTAACGCCGTCTCCAGATAGGCGTCCTTTCCGATCATAAAATAGTAGGAGCACCCTATTTTATCCGTCCTGATATAATAGCTTCCCTCCTCTTCCAGGTCTGTAAAATTTCCGTAGCCGACAAACGTGCCGTCCTCCATCCTCTCCTGAGAGCGCACTCTTCCCTCATATACGCATTCTCCGGTGTCCTTCTCCACAACCTGAAAACTTTCAGGCAGTTCTTCTTCCAGGAAAATCGCTATCTTCGCGCTTTTAGGCAAATATCCCCGACAGTTCACCTGGATATTAGGCTTCTCGGCTTTTCTCTCGTAGGAAAAATCCGGGGTAAGTCCCAATGTTTCCGCCGTAAAGGCGGACTCTTTCGAAGCGCTTCCCGAGCAGCCGGACAACAGCAGACAAGGGATGATCAGCCATACCATATGAGAAAAATTCTTTTTTTCAAACAAACTCATCTTTTTTTATCTCCTATATATACTATAAAAAAAGAATCCTGCTTTTGCAAGATTCTTTTTTTATACACTTTAGGACACCGGATTCAAGGGCACGCCGTCTTTCGTCAGTTTCAAATATAAATTACTGCCCTCCACCGCGTAATATCTTGTAGGCTCCGCAATCTGCGCAAATATTTCCCCCTCCGCAACATAGGTGCCTTCCGAGACGATCACTTCCTCCAGCTGTCCGTAAGTCAATTCATAACCGTTCCCGAGATTCATCACGACCGTCTTTCCTGTCATCGGATCATCATAAATTCTGCTCACCATACCGTCCGCCGCCGCCTTGACCGATTCGCCGGGCGTTGCCTCCAGCACAAGGGCCGGATTGCATTTGTACTGCTGCAGTGTGGGAAAATATACGGATTTGTCCGCACTGTAGTTGATCAGAATATTGCCTGCAAAGGGCATCGCCAGAGAGTCCGCCTCGCTGAAGGTGAGTTCCGGCTGCACCTGCGCCGCCACTGCCTCGGAGTTCGCCTCTTCCACTGCTTCCTCCTCCGCTTCCAGCTCCGCTATCGCCTCCGTGGCATCCACCAGCCCGTCTTTCGTCTGCCCTTCCCCGACAACCAGATCGGAAGAGACTTCTTTCAAACGAATGGCCTCCGCTTTCTCGTCAAACGGATCCGCGCTCTCCGATGTCTTCCCGGACTTTCCACTGTCATTTTTCACAGTGGAAGATCCCGCCTCCGTAGATGCCGGATCATAATCGAGATCACTGTCCGTCACCGGGATATCCTCCGCCACAATACCGGATGATTTTTCATCTTCCAGCGAACTGAAATCGATCGTGTACCCCCCGTCCTGTTCCTCATTTTTTCCGTTCCGCACATAGACTCCAGTCACGGTCAGAGCCGAAAGCACCAGCACTGAGGACGCAATCATAATCGCTCTTTCTTTTCTCTGAGCACTTTTACCGCTACGCTTCTTCATTCTATTTTCCTCCAAACCACATAATAAACTAAATTTGATTCTATGCCCTTAGTTTTTCCAGAGTTGTATGTTTTATGCAAATTTGGAGGAAAAATTATTTTATGTTGCCAAATCCAGATGCTGCACGCTTCCCGATCTGCCGTCCTCGTAGAGGAACATTCCCGTACTCCTTACAACCGCGCTTACCTCACCGGTCCTGCCGTACTGTGCGTAATAAGTCGGCATTCTGTTTAGACAGATCGCTCCGACGCCCTTCTCCGACAGTGTGTAGAGCTGAGGACCGTTTTCGGTCTGTACCCATATTTTCAGATGCTTCCAGATCGAATCATTTTCATCGATCCATCCGTTTCCGTCCTCATCGTATTTTGCCAGATCCGCAAAGCCGTCCCCCGAAGCCGTTCCGAACAGTTCGCTGCCATCGTTTATTTTACCGTCATTGTTCCTGTCGAGCGCCAGATAGCCGCTGCCGCTGTTCAGCCTGTGAATATTTTCCTCTGTCCCGTCGTCGTCCAGATCAAAATAGAACGTCTGATCCGAGACGGTCGCCGGCGAGGAATCCAGATTGATCACTAACGGATCGCAGAGATTTACCGCCTGCTGCAGATCATAACTCTCCTTATAATATGCTTCAAACCGACTGCTCATATGTACATTCATATTGAAGTCAATGGTTCTGCCGTCCGCTGTCACTACCGTTCCCTGCGTCTGGAATGACGCGCTCTGCTCCTGCATAAACCAGGTTTCCGTCTCATAGTGCAGATTCTCCATCTCCCACGACGAGGACATACCGCTGTCTCCGAACCCGAAAGAGAGCATTCTTTTTGCGTGTTCCCCAAAAAGCATATCCAGCAGCCAGGTAAGGCTGCGCTGCCTCATGGTCGTTGACACATCCTGCTCCTCCCCGCTTACTCCTTTGCTTTTTAAAATCATGGAGCGAAAATTGCCCGTGGTTCGTGTCATGCTCTGTTTGACTTTTACGGTTTCCCTTCTTTTTACATGTGAAGCCATGTAAAAGTTACTGTTCTGAATTTTCATCCGCTGCTTCATCCCCTTCCTCATAAAATAGTACAGGACGAGAAAAGCGCCATGAAAGGTGCACATTCACATTTCCGCTATGTGTACCTTCCGTGGTGCTTTTCTCATCCTGTACTAAATATATCGGAAGTTTTTCCCAAAAAATTATACTCTGTTGTAATTAATCAGGCAGCCTTTCAGAATAATCTGCCTCTCCTCGTCGGTCAGCTCGCCCAGAGTGAGGTCAAATTCCCGCATATTTCCCGCTTCCACATCCACTCTGTAGGCCTTTATCACGTCTGCCTTCTCTTCCACCGCCCTCCTGATATCCGGTATAAAGAGATAATCCAGATTCCGGAAGGGAAGTTCACCCTCCTCTATCAGGAACGGCAGCATGCCCCAGTTGATCAGATTGGAGCGGTAACGCTTTGTGGCGTACTCGCACGCGATATTCGCCCAGCCGCCCAGCACTTTCTGACAGGACGCCGCCTGCTCTCTCGCGGAACCGTCCCCTGGTTTCACCGCAAAAATGGTCGAACCGAAGCCGGTATTCTCATGGCTCGCCCCCGCGAAAGTCTTCTTGACCACATCCATCACCGGTTTTACATCCGGGTGCGCCTGGCAGGGATGTTCACCCGCCATTCTCGCCGTCTCCGCTCTCTGGATGTCCTTCGCGCGCCCCACATACTCCGGATCTTTCCGGGACAGAGTGAACTCCGCAAGTCCCAGCGGATTGGAACGGTAGGAGGATGTCTCCCCCGAAGGGATCAGCTCGTCCGTCGTCGTCACGGGGTCGTGGATCTCCGCAACCACCCGCAGCACCAGATTCTCCGGCAGAGCGCCCATCTTCGGCCAGTCCTTGATATTCGGCCCGAACTGGATCTCCACGGATTCGTCCGCCACGCCCATCGAGTCGAACACTCGGTTGGCGTAGATATTGCTGTCGAAATGATACCGATACTTTCCGATCTCTCCATCGAAATCCGTCGCCGCCGTCAGGACGCCCCTGTTGGCCGCCGTCGCCGCGATGGAGCGCGCATCCATCAGCGCCACAGACGCGATCTGGCCGTTTTGCAGCTTGGAGCCCTCCCTGTTCGGGAAGTTTCTCGTGGAATGGCGAATGCTGAAAGCGTTGTTCGCCGGCGTATCGCCCGCGCCGAAGCAGGGACCGCAGAACGCCGTCTTCATAACTGCGCCCGTCTCCAGAATATCCGCCGCTTTCCCGTTGCGGATCAACTCCATATAGACCGGCATGGAGGCAGGGTATACGCTGAGCGTAAAGCCCTCCGCGCCGATATAGCTGCCCTTTAAGATGTCCGCCGCCGCGCAGATATTTTCAAAGCCGCCGCCCGCACAGCCCGCGATGATCCCCTGGTCCACCATCAGCTTTCCGTTCTTCACCTTGTTTCTCAGGGTAAAGTCCACGGCGCCGTCCAGACTCACCTGCGCCCTCTTCTCCACATCCGCCAGGATATCTGTCAGATTCGCGTTAAGCTCTTCGATCGTGTAGGTGTTGCTGGGGTGGAACGGCATGGCGATCATCGGCCTCACCTTACTTAAGTCCACTG
>CANRWP010000062.1 GCA_947643595.1 uncultured bacterium
CCGGCGTCTGCCTTTTCTGAACATCAAACACCAACCCTGTTTCGCAATCACCTAATTTACTCCATGACGAGCCGAACCCGGAGATGACTTCCTTTGTGTTCCGGGAGACGCTGATGAGCCATTTATTGATATGGGGCAATGCCTATGCGCAGGTCATCCGGGACGGGAGCGGCAGGGTGCTTTCGCTGTATCCGCTTTTGCCGGACAAGATGGAGGTTGACCGTGACGGGCATCATGAACGCATACGAGATCAAGACTGGGATGGATCGTAAGAGGATATCCCACCTCATGGATGCGGAATCGTGGTTTAACGCGAAGAAGGCCGTGGAGCTTGGCTTTGCGGACGGCATCCTGCATGAAGGGGAAGGTACAGAAGAAGGGGATAAAGAGAAAGAGCTGGAAGGGCTGATGTTCTCCCGGACGGCGGTGACCAATTCCCTGCTGACCAAACTGATTCCGAAAAAGCCGGAGGCAAAGGTACCAATAGAGCAAGCGTGAACGTGTGCCGTCCGGAGACAGAAATCACAAAAGAGGAACCTCCGCATATATTGTAGATAAGAGAATATATGCGGGGATTTTTTATGCCACAAAATAAGCTGCACGCCGCACAGACAGACTTATCTGATAAAGGAAGACTACAGATAAACGTGACATCCTCACTGGGGTATTTTCCGGTGACAGATGCCAAAATTACGATAACGCTCTCCGGGCAGCCGGATACGGTGATAGAGGAGCTGAACACGGATATTTCCGGACAGACGCAGGAGATCGAACTGCCCGCGCCGCCTCTCGACTACTCTCTGGAGCCGGGGGAGGAACAGCCCTATGCGGATTACGATATTGCAGTCACGGCACCGGGATATGAGACGGTGGTTGTGGAGGGAGTGCAGGTGCTGCCGGAGGTGGAGTCGTTTCAGCCTGTCAGCATGGTGCCCCAGGAGATCGAGACGGCGCCGGAGGAGGATATTCTGATTCCGCCGCACACCTTATTTTATGATTATCCGCCCAAGATAGAGGAGGATGAGGTGAAGCCGATGGATGAGGACGGCGAGATCGTCCTGAGCAGGGTGGTCGTGCCGGAGACGATAGTGGTGCATGACGGACTGCCTAATGATAATTCGGCGCAGAACTATTATGTGCCGTACAGGGATTACATCAAAAATGTCGCCTCCTCCGAGATTTACGCCACCTGGCCGGAACAGACCATCTACGCGAATATTCTGGCGATCATGTCCTTCACGCTGAACAGAGTGTTCACGGAGTGGTACAGAAATCAGGGAAAAAATTTCACGATCACATCCTCGACGGCTTACGATCAGAAATGGATGCGCGGAAGAAATATTTTCAGCAATATCAGTTATCTGGTGGATACGATCTTTGCGAACTATCTCTCCAGACCCGGAATAAGGCAGCCGATCTTCACCTCCTACTGCAACGGCACCACGGTCACCTGCAGCGGTCTGTCCCAGTGGGGGTCCAAATATCTGGGGGATCAGGGGTATTCCGCGATAGAGATCATACGGTACTACTACGGAAGCAATATGTATATCAATACGGCGACCAGTGTATCCGGCGTACCCTCCTCCTGGCCGGGATATAATCTGACGGTCGGAGCCCGCGGGGATAAGGTGCGGCAGATTCAGCAGCAGTTAAACCGCATCGCCCAGAATTATCCGGCGATTCCGGTGGTCGCGGCGGACGGTATCTACGGGCAGAGGACGGCGGAGGCGGTCAGAAGCTTCCAGCGGATCTTCGGCCTTCCGGTGTCGGGAATCGTGGACTATCCGACGTGGTACAAAATATCGGCAGTCTATGTGGCAGTGTCAAGGATATCGGAACCCGGGACGTAATAAAGTTAAAAAAAGGCATTTTTTGCAAATATATGCAAAAGGTGCTTTTTTGTGCTGAAATACTGATAAAATCTGATATAATAGAATATTGAAAATGGGTAAAAACAGGAAAAATGATAAAAAATAACAACTTGTACTGGTTATTGATTGAAGGGTTCGGTTACGCCATATATTTTCATGTAAAATATTTTTGCGAAAGTATAAAAAAGACAAAAGATAAAGATATATGTGAGCAGGGTATCAATGAACAAAGAGGAGAAAGATCGTTATTTCAATGAGCTGATGGAAAAGGCTTATGATAAAATTTACATATTTGCCAGTAAGGGGTGCAGTAACAGGGAGTTTGCGGAGGATATCGTACAGGAAACTTTTCTGGAAGCTTACAGAAAAGCGGATATTCTGATAGATCATCCGAATGTCATGGGTTGGTTATATACGACAGTAAAGAACAAGATGATGAAAATGGGTTCCAAAAGAGAAGAACACTGTCTTCTCGATGAAGCGTTTAATTATCGGGGGTTCGCGGAAGGAAAAGGGGATGGTTATAAGGAGATTGAGCTGGCGGAGACGATCAAGAGTGCGGTCAGCGAGGAAGAGTATGAAATGCTGTGCGATTACTATGTGAACGGATATTCTTCCGACGAAGTGGCAGAGAAATATGGAATAGACAAGGGCGTTATCAGAATGCGGATAAGCAGGATGAAAAAGAAACTCAAGGAGAATGTTATTCTGGACTGGATTATCTTTTTGATTTGTATTTGGGGATTACCATGAAAATTGGTTCATTATTACAGATTTGGAAAAGACGAGGAAATTTATGGCAGATTACAACAAAAATTTGATTGAGGAACTGGAAAGACGTCTTTGCTGGTATCGGGATGAAGCGACCGGGGAGGAGTTCGATGTGGAGGAGGTCGATGCGATCTGTACGATGCTGCAGAAGCTTTCCCCCGAGGAGGAGCTGCACCGGAGTAAAGAGGAAGTTTACCGGAATATTATGGAGTTGGTCCGGGAGGAAGAGCGCGATTCGTGTGACAGAGATGCCGGGGACGACAGGAAAAAGCGTATCCCGTTCCGGAAAAGGGGCTGTCGGGCGGCCGTTATATTTATCGCGGTGTTCGGCGCAGCGCTGTTGTCCCTGAATATGGTGACTTATGCGAGGGGGGATAAGTCGCTGTTTCGGATGATTTTGGAGAGAGTTGGGGTAGTGGAGATTGTGAAGGAGGACTCATTAGAGGAAGTAGGCGCTGATAATAATGAACAAATCAAGAGCTTTTATGATTCCTGGGCAGAATTGGATAATGAGGTGAAAAGTAAGATTGCAGTGCCAGGGTATATTCCAGATGGTTATTCGTTATATGGCATAAAGTATTGGGACTTTAGTAATCGAAAAAATATACAGGCAGATTATTATAATGAAGAAAATAAACACATATTAATAGAGATAACATTGTTGGAAAATGATGCAAAAGAATATAGAGAAATGAAAAGAGTTGAAGATATATATAAATTACTTCCTGAATATTCCGATGAAGATACATTATATTATCAATATGAAGATGAGTATATTTGTATGGCTTTTATAGGAAATAATTTTTATCGTATTAATGCCACTATTACGATAGAAGAAATGATAAAGGTGAGGGAAGGTTTGGAAAATATCAGATAGATTAAGAAATAGGATGTTACATATTATGCAGAATAAGGAATAAATATTATGAAAGATTAATTTCATAGAGATAAGATTGTACAGAGATGGTTAATCATTCATGGATACAAAAGAAAAGAGGTCAGGGTATGAAGGCAAAAAGGAAAAAATTGTTTGCCGTTCTATGCGGCATCGTTATGATGTGCAGCAGTTTGGGCATGGCAGTCAGTGCAGAAGAGAAGATGGAAAAGCTTATCGTCAGCGGGTACAGGGAGCTGACAGGAGATAATATAGGACATGGACTTTACGATATTCCGGATAGTGGCGCCAAGGCAGCAACATTGGCAAACTGTAGCATCGGCATTTCAGTCAGCGCGAGCGGGGTGGAGGGGTCCATTAAGACGGGTTCCACAGTGACAGCCAGTAAAATCGGTGTGAAAAATATCCGGGTAGAGAAGCTTGTGGATGGAAAGTGGACTTTAGTAGGTACGCATTCCGGAGATTATACTACAAACGATAATGCACATGGGATGAATGTATATACCAGCTCTGCGCAAAAGGGAGTCCAGTACCGGATCAGCTGCACTCACTACGCTGTGTTAGACGGTGTGACGCGCGAATTATATAATGTAACAAACGGTGTGAGCTATTAAAGCCGGCTGTTTACAGTAACAAATAAACCAGATAATATTTTAACCAGAATGATTAATCATAATATCTTATGCGGCGTCTTCTGATGCCGCATTATTTCGGCATATAAAACATGGGGATGGACCATATCGGAAATTTCTGATGTTTTACATAAATCAATTCTATACTGTCAAATCTAACGGAACCCCTGCAGCGGCGCGTCGAACGAGACGGGAGAAGGCAGGGGCATCTTTTTCACAAAAAATTCTCTGGAAATTCCGGGCATAATACGATAAACTGATAGAAGGTGATTTTAAGAAGAGATACGAAAGGAAGGAATCGACATGTCAGAAGTAAAGATCATGCTTGGAAATGAAGCGATTGCCCGAGGCGCTTACGAGGCAGGCGTAAAAGTATCCGCCGCCTACCCTGGGACGCCAAGTACGGAAATCAGTGAAAATATGGTGCAATATAAGGAAGATATCTACGCGGAGTGGTCTCCGAATGAGAAGGTGGCGGCGGAGGTCGCGATCGGCGCCTCCATCAGCGGCGTGCGTGCCATGTGTTCCATGAAACATGTGGGGGTGAATGTGGCGAGCGATCCTCTCTACACCGCGTCCTACACGGGGGTGAACGGCGGACTTGTGCTGGTGGCTGCGGACGATCCGGGACTTTACAGCTCCCAGAATGAGCAGGACACCCGCTGTGTGGCGAGGGCGGCGCAGGTGCCGGTGCTGGAGCCTTCGGATTCCCAGGAGGCGAAGGATTTCGTGAAGTTCGCCTATGCGCTCAGTGAAAAATATGACACGCCCGTCATTATAAGAACGACGACGCGTCTGTCGCACTCCCAGGGGCCGGTGACGCTGGAGGAGCGGGTGGAGCCTGCGGATAAGCCCTACGAGAAGAATCCGGCGAAATATGTGATGATGCCCGCCAACGCGATAAGGCGTCACGTGTATGTGGAGGATCGCATGAACAGGCTGGCGGGGGACGGCTGTGAGATGGAGATCAACCGGGCGGAGTACCGCGACGCTTCCGTCGGCTTTGTGGCGAGCGGCATCGCGTACCAGTATGTGAGGGAGGCCTGCCCCGAGGCGTCGGTGTTGAAGCTGGGCATGGTACATCCGCTGCCCAGAAAGCTGATCGAGGAGTTTGCGTCGAAGGTGGAGCGCCTGATCATATTTGAGGAGCTGGAACCTGTTTTCGAGGAGCAGATCAGATCCTGGGGGATATCATGCGAGGGAAAAGAACTTTTCACGAGGCAGGGGGAGTACAGTGCTAACCTGCTGAGAGAAGTGATACTGCGGCAGAAACCGGAGATCCGCGAGGCGGCAAAAGTGCCCGCCCGTCCGCCGATCCTCTGCCCGGGATGCCCGCACAGAAGCACATTCTGGATCCTGAATAAACTGAAACTGCACGCGGCGGGAGATATCGGCTGCTACACGCTGGGAGCGGTGCCTCCGCTGAACGTGATCGAGACTACGATCTGCATGGGCGCCAGCATCTCCGCGCTGCACGGAATGGAGAAGGCGAAGGGCAAAGACTACATAAAGAACTGGGTGGCGGTGATAGGCGATTCCACATTTATGCACACGGGAGTGAACTCCCTGATGAACATGGTCTACAACCAGGGGACCGGTACGGTGCTGATCCTGGACAATTCCACCACCGGCATGACCGGCCATCAGGACCATGCGGCGACCGGGAAGACGCTGCAGGGGGATGTGGTGCCCGCTATCAGTATTTATCATCTCTGTAAGTCCATGGGGATCGAGCATGTGACGGAAGTGAACGCCTTTGATGTGGACACGCTGGAGAAGACCGTGAAAGAGGAGGTGGCGAGGGACGCCGTATCCGTCATCATCGTGACAGCTCCCTGCGCTTTGTTGAAGGGACAGGTATTCCCGAACAAGTGCGCGGCGATTCCGGAGAAATGTAAAAAGTGCGGCGCATGCCTGCGGCCCGGCTGTCCGGCCCTGACAAAAAAGGAGGACGGCACAGTGGAGATCGACGCGGCCATGTGCAACGGGTGCGGGCTCTGCGCGCAGCTGTGTAAATTCGGGGCGATCGAAGTACGGGAAGCGAAGAAAGCGTGAGAGGATTTTGCGAGACTGAGATAGGAGAGATATCAATATGATGACGAAGAATATTATGATCGTCGGCGTGGGCGGGCAGGGAACGCTGCTCACCAGCCGGATTCTGGGCGGTATTATGGTGGAGAGCGGCTATCAGGTAAAGCTTTCCGAGGTACATGGGATGGCGCAGCGGGGCGGCAGCGTGGTGACCTTTGTGCGTTACGGCGAGGAGGTGGCGGAGCCCATCGTGGAGGAGGGACAGGCAGATATCCTGATCGCTTTCGAGAGACTGGAGGCGCTGCGGTACGCGCATTTCCTGAAAAAGGACGGCGTGATCGTGGCGAATGACCAGCGGATCGATCCGATGCCTGTTGTGACCGGAGCTGCGGAATATCCGGAGAATATTCTGGAAAAACTGTCAGAGGAATACAAAATATATCAGGTGGACGCCAGGGAAAAGGCGCTGGAGCTGGGAAACAGCAGAGTCTTCAATATCATTGTGCTGGGGCTTGCGGCAAAGCATATGGATTTTACGAAAAAACAGTGGCTGGACGTGATCGCAAAGACCGTGCCGCCGAAGACGACAGAGATCAACCAGAAGGCCTTTCTGATTGGGTACGAAGGGTAGGCGGCGGAGATGGTCATAGATTTTCATACGCATACGTTTCCCGACAAAATAGCGCGGGCCAGCATCGGGAGCCTGTCGAAATGTTCGGGGATCAGGCCCCACACGGACGGGACAGTGGCGGGGCTTGAGCGCTCCATGGAGGAAGACGGGGTAGATATCTCCGTTATATTGCCGGTGGTGACAAAGCCGTCCCAGTTCGATACGGTAAACCGGGTGGCGGCGAAGCTCTGCGAGGAAAAAAAGGATCTGATCTCCTTCGGAGGCGTTCATCCGGACTGTCCGGATGTAAAGCGAAAGATGCGGGAGATAAAAAGCCTGGGACTCAGGGGCGTTAAGATCCATCCGGCTTACCAGGAAGTGTATATGGACGATATCCGTTATCTGCGGATTCTGGAGGCCGCCGCGGAGCAGGACCTTGTCGTCGTGGTGCACGCCGGCGTGGATATCGGTCTGCCGGATCCGGTCTACGCGTCGGTATCCCGCATTGCGGCGGCGATAAGGGCGACGGCGCCGGAAAAGCTGGTTTTGGCCCATCTCGGCGGCTGGAAAGAATGGGATGCGGCGGAAGAACTGTTAATGGGGGAGAACGTCTATCTGGACACGGCTTTCCTGGAGGACTATATTGACGACGAACAGCTCCTTCGCATCATCCGAAAACATGGCGCGGAGAAGATTCTGTTCGGCACGGACTGTCCCTGGTCCGGACAGCGGGAGAGCGTGGAGAGACTGGAGAGACTGCCCCTGTCGGAGACGGAGAAAAACCTTATCTTTGCGGGAAACGCGAAAAAACTGTTGGGAATAAAAGATGAATGAACTGTTGTATTTTGGCTTGATCGCGCTGGTATCTGTCCTCCTTGTCGGATGGCGGGGGCTGGCGGAACAAAAGAAGCGCAGGGCGCTTGCGGAAAAATGGATCAGGGAGGAATACGGATCTGCGCCGCTTCAAAACAGGGGCAGAGATGAGGCTGCCGTGACCGGCAGCTATCTTCATGGATCTCCGTCCTTTTTCCTGGACGATATCACCTGGAATGATCTGGATATGGAGCTTGTCTTTCGGCGGATAAACTACGCGAGATCTTCCGCGGGGGCCGGGGAACTCTACCGGATGCTGCGCTGCCCCGTCATGGAGGAGGAGATGCTGCGGGAGAGGGACCTGCTGGCGGAGAGCATGGCCCGGAGGGCTGCCCTGCGGGAGCAGCTTTCCATGGCGCTGTGCGAGATCGGTTTTACCGGGGAGTACGCGCTGGAGGACTATCTGGACTATCTGGAAAACCTGGGGGAGAGGAGCAGCAGAAAACATATTCTGATGGACTGTCTCTATCTTCCGGCTTTCCTTTTGATGTTTTCCGAGCCTGCCCTGGGCGTGACGATATTGTTTGCGGTGCTTATGGTAAACATTATGACCTACTTTAAGGAAAAGCGGGAGGTGGACCCCTACCTGGTCAGCTTTGCCTATATTCTGCGCATGATACGGGGGGCAGAGAAGATAAGCGGGGTGCTGGACAGATCCCGCAGAAGCGGGAGTTTGATTGCGGGAGGCGCCGACAGGGAGGATATCTTTGAAAAATACCGGGGGATCCTGCTTAAGGATATCAAGGGGTTGGGAAGTTTCCGGAGTTTTTCCGGGGTGGCGATGTCGATGAGAAATCCGATGGGAGGCTCGGGACCTCTGGATATTCTGTTTGACTATCTGAAGATGGCGCTGCACCTGGATCTGATGAAATTTAACCAGATGTTGAGGATCGTCCGGGAGAAGGACGATGTGATAAGAGAGCTGGTGTCGGCCATCGGAACGATAGACGCCTGTATCTCGATCGCGTATTATCGGGCGTCCTTAGAGAGCTTTTGCAGACCGGAGCAGGGCGGGGATTACGGACTGTGTGCGGTGGGGCTCTGCCACCCGCTTCTCGATGCGCCGGTGAAAAACGATATCGACACGAAAAAGTGCGTTCTGATCACAGGCTCCAATGCCTCCGGAAAATCCACTTTTTTAAAGACCGCAGCGCTGGGTGCGGTGCTTGCGCAGACGATCTGCACGGTGCCAGCAGAGCGCTGGAGAGCGCCGTTTTACCGGGTGATGAGTTCCATGGCGCTGCGGGATGATCTGACCGGCGGGGAAAGCTATTTTATGGTGGAGATCAGGGCGCTCAAGCGGATTCTGGATGCCTGCGGGGAAAGACAGCCGCCGGTTCTGTGCTTTGTGGACGAAGTGCTGCGGGGAACCAATACCGTGGAGCGGATCGCGGCATCCAGCAGGATACTGCGGTCGCTGACCGGGGAGGGAGTGCTGTGCTTTGCGGCGACCCACGATATCGAATTGACGCATCTGCTGGAAGATGTCTATCACAACTATCATTTTGAGGAGACCATAGAAAACGGGGATATCAGTTTTAATTATCTGCTGAAAAAGGGCAGGGCCCAGACCAGGAACGCGATCAGACTGCTGGAAGTGATGGGATATGACGGGCGGGTGATCCGGGAGGCGGAAGAGCTGGCGGAGAGGTTTCTTGAGACCGGCGAGTGGACAATGACAGGAAAGGACACGGTTATCTGACATGGATGTAACGATATATACGGACGGCGCGGCGAGGGGAAATCCGGACGGTCCGGGAGGATACGGCGCAGTGGTGCAGTATGTGGACAGCAAGGGAACTTTGCATGAGAGGGAGTACAGTGCGGGGTACAAAAAGACGACCAACAACCGCATGGAGCTGATGGCGGCGATCATTGGGCTGGAAGCGCTGATCAGACCCTGCCGGGTGGAGCTTATCTCCGATTCCAGGTATCTGGTGGACGCCTTCGAGAAGGACTGGATCGGAGGCTGGCAGAGGAAGAACTGGAAGAAGGCGGACGGAGGAGCGGTGAAAAATGTGGATCTCTGGAAGCGGCTGTTGAAAGCGATGGAACCTCACCAGGTAAGGTTCAGCTGGGTCCGGGGACATGACGGGCATCTGGAGAACGAGCGGTGCGATACTCTTGCCACGAACGCTGCGGACGGCGAGGACTTACTTGACGATACTGGGCTGTAAGTGGTATACTGTGCATAGGCTTTGAGCAGATTATACTATAGAAAGAAGGAATAGGCGATGGGTGCTGGAACGTCATTTGGAATCTACTTTCTGGCGTATGCTATTGTTTTTGTGATTGTAGCGGTTTTGGTGGTCGCGGCATGTTTTATCGGAGTAAAATGGAGAAAGAGCAAGGACGCGAAAATGATGCTGACGGATGGTACTGCAGGAGAAAACAGTAAGGCATGACAACAGGGGATGTTCATGGAGACATGGACATCCTTTTGCGTATTTCCGCAAAAACAGCAGCGGAAAGAACTTTATGGATGAGAGATTAGTATGCCAAAATCAGAGAAACAAAAACTTAAATTATTATACTTATTAAAAATATTGACGGAGCAGACGGACGAGCAGCATCCGATGCCGATGGCGGTTTTGCTGGAGAAACTGAGGGCGGAGGATATCAGTGCGGAGAGGAAAAGTGTTTACCATGATATCAACTGCCTGATCGACTTTGGCGTGGACATTGTCTTTGATTCTGCCAGAAATACAGGAGGGTACTATCTGGCGGCCAGGGATTTTGAACTGCCGGAGTGCAAACTTCTCGTGGATGCGGTCTCCGCGTCCCGCTTTATCACGAAATCAAAGTCGGAGCAGCTTATCAGGAAGATCGAGAAACTGACCAGTAAATACGAGGCGGTGCAGCTGCAGCGTCAGGTCTACACGTTCGGACAGATCAAAAATGAGAATGAGAGCATCTACTACCATGTGGATGCGATCCACACGGCGATCCATGAGAACAGGCAGATATCTTTTCAGTACATGGAGTGGAACCTGCAGAAGAAACTGGTGCCGAGAAAGGGCGGCGAGCCCTACCGGATCAGTCCCTGGTCGTTGATGTGGAACGATGAGAATTATTATCTGATCGGCTACGACGCCCGGGCGGGGATGCTGAAACACTTCAGGGTGGATAAGATCGGACCGATCGAGATGCTTGATCTGTGCAGGGAGGGCGAAGAAGTCTTCCAGAAATGCGATCTGTCGGCATATTCCACGAAAACTTTCGGCATGTACGGCGGGGAGGAGAAGATCGTGACGTTAAGTTTTCCGAATACGCTGGTGGGCGTTGTGCTGGATCGTTTCGGGAAGGATGTATCTTTGCAGAAACTTTCAGGCGACAGGTTTGCGGTGCATGTGAAAGTGATGGTCAGCAGACAGTTTTACGGCTGGCTCGCGGGCATCGGGAAAGATGTGAAGGTGACGGCGCCGGAGCAGGTGAAGGACGGATATCGGGAATATCTGACGGAGATTTTGGAAAGCGACTGACAGGTGGGAGATAAAAATGACCATGGAAACTAATTACAACGAGAGATACAAACCGCGTTATCAGATACATATCGTCAAAAAGGACGGTGCGAAAGAGCCTTTCCAGGTGCAGAAGGTCGTCAATGCGGTGGGCAAGAGCGCTTACCGTGTGATGGTGGAGCTGACAGAGGAGGAGAAAGGGCGGATCTGTGAGCTTGTCATCGAGAAGGCGGAGGAAGAGCAGATGACGCAGATCCCCATCGAGGTCATGCACCATGTGGTGGAGTATGCTCTGGAGAAGATCAATCCTCTTGTGGCGAAAAGTTATCGGGATTACCGGAATTATAAGCAGGACTTTGTACGAATGCTGGACGAGGTCTATAAAAAGAGCCAGTCCATCATGTACATCGGGGATAAGGAGAACGCCAACACCGACTCCGCTCTTGTCTCCACAAGGCGCAGTCTGATCTTTAATCAGTTAAACCGCGAGATGTACCAGAAATTTTTTCTGACGAGGGAGGAGATCCAGGCGGCGCGTGACGGGTATATCTATATTCACGATATGTCCGCAAGGAGGGATACGATGAACTGCTGTCTGTTCAACATCGGCGAGGTGTTAAGCGGCGGCTTTGAGATGGGGAACGTCTGGTATAATGAGCCGAAGACGTTGGATACGGCGTTCGATGTGATGGGGGATATCGTGCTGTCGGCAGCGAGCCAGCAGTACGGCGGCTTTACGGTGCCGGAGGCGGATAAACTGCTTGTGCCCTACGCGGAGAAGTCCTACTGCAGAAATCTGAAGAAATATATCTCACTGGGGCTCTCGGAGGAAACGGCAAAGGGACAGGCGTGGAAGGATCTCGAAAAGGAGATGGAACAGGGGTTCCAGGGCTGGGAGTACAAGTTTAACACGGTGGCATCGAGCCGCGGGGATTATCCGTTTATCACAGTGACAGTGGGGCTTGGAAAAGATAAATTTGCCAGACTTGCGACAAAAACTCTGCTGGAGGTACGGAAGGGCGGACAGGGCAGGAAAGGGCATAAGAAGCCGGTGCTGTTTCCCAAGATCGTCTTTCTGTACGATAAAAATCTGCACGGTCCGGGGTGCGAATTGGAGGAGCTGTTTGAGGCGGGGATCGCCTGCTCCGCAAAGACCATGTACCCCGACTGGCTTTCCCTGACGGGGGAGGGCTATGTGGCGGAGATGTACAAAAAATACGGCAGGGTGATCTCGCCCATGGGCTGCAGGGCCTTTCTGTCGCCGTGGTATGAGCAGGGCGGCATGGAACCGGTGGATGAGGAGGATAAGCCTGTCTTCGTGGGACGGTTCAATATCGGCGTGGTGTCGCTTCATCTGCCGATGATCCTGGCGAAGGCGAGACAGGAGAGCCGGGATTTTTACGAGGTGCTGGACCATTATCTGGAGCTGATCAGGCGGCTTCATCTGCGAACATATGCCTATCTGGGGGAGATGAAGGCGTCCAACAATCCGCTTGGCTACTGCGAGGGCGGCTTTTACGGCGGGCATCTCGGTTTCCACGACAAGATCAAACCGGTGCTCGCCTCCGCCACCGCAAGTTTCGGCATCACGGCGCTGCAGGAGCTGCAGATGCTCTACAACGGGAGATCGCTGGTGGAGGACGGCGCTTTCGCGCTGGAGGTCATGCGGCATATCAACGATAAAGTGGGGCAGTATAAGAAGGAGGACAGACGGCTCTACGCGATCTACGGCACGCCGGCAGAGAACCTCTGCGGACTGCAGGTAGAGCAGTTTCGAGCAAAATATGGTATCATAGAGGGCGTTTCCGACAGGGAGTATGTGTCCAACAGCTTTCACTGCCATGTGGCGGAGGATATCACGCCGATAGAAAAGCAGGATCTGGAGAAGCGGTTCTGGGATTACTTTAACGGCGGAAAGATCCAGTATGTAAAATACCCGATAGACTATAATATGGAAGCGATCCGCACGCTTGTCCGGCGCGCCATGGAGATGGGCTTTTACGAGGGCGTGAATCTCTCGCTGGCGTACTGCGACGACTGCGGACATCAGGAACTGGAGATGGATGTGTGTCCGAAGTGCGGCAGCAGGAATCTGACGAAGATCGATCGGATGAACGGGTATCTCGCCTATTCCCGCGTGCACGGGGATACGAGGCTGTGCGACGCGAAGATGGCGGAGATCGGGGAGAGAGTCTCAATGTGACGCCCAATAAGAGAGGCAATTGAAAAATGTAAAAACAAAGTTATTTAGTTAGCACTTTAGCCTGGCCGTGAGGTGAACATATCGAAGTAAATACGCACAGTTTTCAGAACGATATGCGCACTTTTGAGACAAAGGATGACGTGCTGACGCTGCTGATCCATCTGGGCTATCTGAGGTATGATGCGGAGAGGAAGGAGTCGTTTATCCCGAACAGGGAGATCGCCGGAGAGTTCGAGAACGCCATGAGTACCGGAGGATGGGCGGAGGTAACGATGAAAATTCCCTTGGCTGCGCGATAGGGCTCGCCTGCTACAGCGCCAGGAAAGATTATCGCATCATCCGGGAGATGCCGGCAGGCCGCGGCTTCGCGGACGTTGTCTTTCTGCCGCTTCCCGTCTCGGGGAAACCGGCGTTAGTCATCGAGTTAAAGTATGACGGCTCGGCTGAGGCGGCGATAGAACAGATCAAAAGGCGGCAGTATACGAAAGAGCTTGAGGGTTACACCGGCGAAATCCTGCTTGTCGGTATAAATTATGATAAAAAGAGCGAAGACAAAAAACACAGCTGTGTGATAGAAAGGAGAATAAAATGAAGGTATTGGTAATCGGCGGGGTAGCTGCCGGGACGAAGGCCGCGGCAAAGTGCATGAGGGAGGATCGCGGTGCGGAGGTCGTGATCATCACGAAGGGGGAGGATATTTCCTACGCGGGATGCGGCCTGCCCTACTATGTGGGAGGATTGATCGAGAGCAGAGAGGAATTGATCGTCAATACGCCCGGGAAGTACGAGGGTCTGACCGGCGTGAAGGTGTACACCGGTGTGGAGGCGGAGCATGTCGATTTCGAAGGGAAGAGAGTGCAGGCAAAGAAAGTTTCTACCGATGAGGCGGTGGAGTATGGCTACGACAAACTGATCATCGCGACGGGGGCATCCCCGATCGTGCCGCCGATTCCCGGGGCAGGGCTGCCCGGCGTTTTTGCGATGCGCACGCCGGATGACGCGATCGGGTTGAGAGAATATATTCAGGAGAACAACTGTAAGAGGGCTGTCGTGGTAGGCGGCGGTTTTATCGGTCTGGAGATCGCCGAAAACGTAAAGGCTCAGGGGCTGGCGGTGACAGTGGTCGATCTGGCGCCCCAGATCCTGCCGGGCATACTGGATCCGGAGATGGCGGATTTTGCGAAGAAACAGTTGAAAAGGAGCGGAATTTCCGTACATACCGGTGTCAAAGTGGAAGCGGTAGAAGGAATCGAAAAAGCGGCGGGCGTTAAGACGGACGCAGGCGTATTCGGCGCCGATGTGGTGGTGATGAGCGTGGGGATCCGCCCCAATACGGCATTTTTGAAGGACAGCGGGCTCGCGATGGAGAGAGGCACGATCGTGGTGGACGATAAGATGGCGACGAATATGCCGGATGTCTATGCGGCGGGGGACTGCTGTATGGTGAAAAACCGCCTCACGGGAGCTCCGCAGTGGTCGCCCATGGGTTCCACCGCCAACTACGCGGGCAGGACGTTGGCGCAGGTGCTGAACGGAAAGGATAAGGAGTACGCCGGGTGCCTCGGCACGGGCGTCGTGAAACTGCCGGGGATGAATGCCGGAAAGACGGGACTGACCGAAGGGCAGGCAAAAGCGGCGGGGTTTGATGCGGAGACCGTGCTGGCGGTGGTGGATGACAAGGCGCACTACTATCCGGGGGCGGACAGCTTTATCATCAAGCTGGCGGCGGACAAAACGACCCACAGACTGCTGGGCGTGCAGGTGCTGGGCGCGGGCGCGGTGGACAAGATCGTGGACATCGCCGTGACGGGAATTTCTCTGGGGGCGAAGGTGGAGGATTTCGAGAATATGGACATGGCCTACGCGCCGCCCTTCTCCACGGCGATCCATCCCTTCGTGCAGGTCTGCTATATTATGGAAAATAAACTGGCGGGAGAATTTGAGACGATCACGCCGGCCGCCTACCAGGCGGGAGCCGCAAAGGGGTATCAGGTGCTCGATGTGATGCCGGCAGCAAAAATACCGGGTGCTCTCTGGGTGAACCTGTCGAAGGTGAACGGACCGCTTGACGGCATCGAGAAGGATGCGAAACTTCTTCTTGTCTGCGCGAAGGGCAAGAGAGGCTACTTCCTGCAGAACAGGCTGAAAGCTTTCGGTTATACGAATACAAAGGTGCTGGAAGGCGGCATCACCTTCAACGAAGTGAAAGTGGAGGGAGTAAAATCCACGATATCAGACGAGGATGTAAAGCGGGTAAAGGCGTTAGGATGCCTGCAGGACAAGAATCATCCCGACCGCTTTAACGTGCGCGTGATTACCAGGAACGGCAAGATCACGGCAAAGGAACAGCAGTGCATCGCTGAGGCGGCGGAAAAGTACGGCACAGGGGAAGTGACCATGACCACCCGCCTGACGCTGGAAATTCAGGGCGTTCCCTATGACAGGATAGAGGAAGTGCGGGAATACCTGATGCGGGAAGGGCTGGAGACCGGCGGCACAGGATCCAAAGTGCGCCCTGTGGTTTCCTGCAAGGGCACGACCTGTCAGTACGGACTGATCGATACCTTTGCGCTCTCGGAGGAGATCCACGAGAGATTTTACAAGGGCTTTAACGATGTGAAACTGCCCCATAAATTCAAGATCGCGGTGGGCGGGTGTCCGAATAACTGCGTGAAGCCGGATCTGAACGATCTGGGTGTGATCGGGCAGAGAGTGCCTGTGGTGGACGAGAGTCTCTGCCGCGGCTGCAAGATCTGTCAGGTGGAGAGCGGCTGTCCGCTGAAGGACGCGAAAGTGGAAGAGGTGAATGACGAGAGGAAGTTAAAGATCGATAAGGCGGCATGCAACCACTGCGGGCGCTGCATCGGGAAATGTCCTTTCGGCGCGGTCAAAGAAGCGGAGACGGGATACCGCATCTACATCGGCGGTCGCTGGGGCAAGAGAGTGGCTCACGGCCAGGCGTTGGAAAAGATCTTTACGGACAAAGAGGAAGTGATGCAGGTGATCGAAAAGGCGATCCTGTTCTTCAGAGATGAAGGCATTACCGGCGAGCGTTTCGCGGATACCATCGACAGACTGGGCTTTTCCTATGTGCAGGATAAGCTGATGAGCGATGAACTGCTGAGACGGAAAGAGGAAGTCATCAGAGCGCAGAAGCATCTTGTGGGCGGGGCGACCTGCTAAACTAAGATAGATTACGGCGTTTGCCCCATTCGGATGCAGACGCCGTAATTGCTTGTATACAGAAACGGTTGGGGATATAGAAAAATAAGACTGCCGGATTTACGATATGAAGTCTTAGTAATTGATGCGGATGCACAGGGGAGTCTGACCGCAAGCCTGGGCTTCACGGAGCCGGACAAGCTGGATGTCACCCTTGTGATTCTTCTTTTCGTATTTTGAAGTACCACAATATAAAACCAACAATCACCAATGGTTGCAACTATTTCACATTTTTCATACAATTAAAAATTCATTTTCCTGTTCAATATACTTGCAGAACACAAAAATACCGCATATTATTTCTGGGGCAAAATCGTCCATAGCTTCTATGTTCCAGCCGCCGACTATTCCCCGGTGGAAAATTTGCATAACTGATTTGCCGGATTTATCGGATAATAAATAATTCTGGTTGTTCTGCATTAGCAGCAAATATTCGTTTTTATCAAACACAACCTTTGCATGGTCCACTCTCGGCATACGGCATAAAGGCCAGCCAACTACAGTTGGGTCATCACCCTCTGCATAGTCCGGACTTGCGACTGCACATTTATTACCGCTGCCGTCAAACAAGATATATTGACGGTAACGGACATTCCCCGCTTCATTTGGTGGAACCTCTAAATTTGCTATATCCGTGTGCATAAGTATTGAATCATTTGCAGAATATATCTTTTTTTCCGAACCTATAAAAGCACCTTTTATTCGTGCTGATACTATATCATTGAAGTATAAAGTTCCTGCTCGCATTATATATTTCATGTTATACCTCCTCGTATCAAACAATGGAATACAGCAATACTCCGGCTGCACCTGCCCCCAACATCACATAAATTGGATTTACTTTCCATTTCCTCAAAACCAAAAAGCCAGCTGCAAAAATCATTACAGAAATTATGTTGATTCCACTCAAATCAACCGGCAGGGTTCTTTCTCCGTAAAAAGCCATGATTACTAAGGTAATGCCAGCAGATGCAATCATGGCTACAACAGCAGGGCGAAGACCTGCAAGCACCCCCTGTACCATTTTCAATCCACGAAAACGGTAATAAATATAGGCAAGTGTTATTACAATCACACAAGAGGGGAGAATACAGCCTACGGTGGCAATAATTGCTCCCGGAATTCCAGCAACCTGAATCCCTACAAAGGTTGCTGAATTGATAGCAATCGGTCCCGGTGTCATTTCCGCAATCGTCATAATATCTGAAAATTGGGTCATAGTCAACCACGGGTGAACATCAACAACTTGATTTTGAATCAGCGGCATGGCAGCATAGCCACCGCCTATACTAAACAACCCAATTTGAAAAAAGCTCCACAGCAGCTCAAAATAAATCATTCCGGCCTCCTTTTCCTGTCAAGATACAAAGTATCAACTGCACCGATTATGGCACAGATCAGAATAATCAGTATAATGTTGACTTTCATGAAACGGACAGCAACAAAAGACGCAAACAAAACAATAATCGGCAGAACCCGTTTTTTTTGAAAAATGCTTTTTCCCATTGTGATTACTACATCACAAATTACAGCGGCTACTCCTGCAAGCATACCTGTCATAGCCATGTTGACAATTACATTATCACGAAATGCAGTATAGAAAAAAGAAATTATAGAGATGATGATGAGTGGCGGCAGCACCGTGCCCAATACCGTTATCAAAGCCCCAAACATCCCTGCCACATGATACCCGACAAGAATAGACGCATTGACAGCGATTGCACCGGGTGAGGATTGTGCGATTGCTGTCAAGTCCATCATTTCCTGTTCTTCTATCCAATGCAGCTCATCAACAAATTTTTTCTGCATTAAAGGTATAATTACAAATCCACCACCGAACGTGCAGGCACTTAACTGAAAAGCAGATAAAAATAGCTTTGTAAATGTATTTTGTTTCAATGTGCTTCCCTCCTTATGCACATAAGTATAACACTTGCTTTTTAATAAATAAAATAATATAATTTTATCTATATAATAAGTAAATTCATATAAGTACAGGATAAAATATGACAATACGGCACTTAAAAATATTCTTATTGGTTTGCAAAAATAATTTCAATACAACAAAGGCTGCTGAAGAACTCCACATGACACAGCCCGCGGTAAGTCTTGCCATCAAGGAATTAGAACGGTATTATGGCGTAGCTCTATTTGACAGAATCGGAAAAAGGCTTAAAATCACAGAAGCAGGGCAACGGTTTTGTGAGTATTCTGTCCATATCGTCTCCAGGTTTGACGATATGGAAAAAGGAATGAAAGACTGGGATTCTTTTGGCGTTATAAGAATTGGGGCAAGCATAACTATTGGTTCACAGTTTCTTCCCTGCTATGTGAAAGCATTTTATAATCGTTATCCCGGTACAGAGGTAAAAGTAACTATCAGCCCATCAGAACAGTTAGAACAGAAAATATGGAACAATGAACTGGATTTTATACTGATTGAGGGTATTTCCCATACACCGACTTTTGTTTCAGAGGAATATTTGGAAGACAATCTGACTGTTATATGCCCTGCAAACAGTGGCTTTTATCCGGGACAGTTGCTTTCCGTTGAAGAATTTCGTCAACAAAATTTTCTTCTTCGTGAACATGGAAGCGGCACACGTGAAACCTTTGAACGGGTAGTTGAAGCTGCGGGATTTTCTGTTTCCCCTATCTGGGAAGCCATGAGTACTACAGCTTTAGTAAATGCTGTGATCAATGGGCTTGGAATTGCCGTATTGCCACATCGTATGGTAATGGGGCCAATAGAACGTGGCCTTGTTGTTGCTGTCCGTGTAAAAGGACTTAGTTTCAAACGAAAGTTCCATATCGTCTATCATAAAGAAAAATTTCTTACTTCATCAGCGAAAGCCTTTATTGATTTGTGCCGAAATTATGATATGGATTATCCGCTGCCCAAATATAACGGATTGTATTAGAATAAAATCCAAGTTCTATCATCAGCTTCATTTCTTGCTTTGGCAAAAAACTACGAAATTATAGGTAACTGTCAATCAAAATATATATACTCCTGAATTTACTCTACATCAAAAAGGAAAAAGATTCCTTATATTTTAGGTGTTTTCAAAAAATGTGTATAGTGATGCAGGCAGAATTCGGGTTCTGCTAACAAAACTGCGGAAACTCAGGAGAATTTGCTCATGTGAGATAAAGAAGTAAAAGAAGTGTAAAAAATTTTGCCGTTCCC
>CANRWP010000063.1 GCA_947643595.1 uncultured bacterium
CGTTATGACCACTTCGATACCTCTCCAAAGTATTCCACTTCAAATCAGTGCAAGAAGTATTCTACCAAAAATGGAATACCTTGTCAACACATTTTTTCAAAATTTTCTCCTGACATGGATCCCTGCATAAAATTCTTTTTTTGATACCGATATGCGACACCTGAGATGTCAGCCGGCGGCCAAAATCCTCTCCGCGACGATCCTGTCCTCCGGTGTGGTCAGCTTGATATTTTCGTAGGATCCCTCCACCAGTTTTATCCTGTGATCCGTAAAATACTCCACCACCATAGCGTCGTCTGTGATATGGACCCCTTCTTGTTTCAGCTCCCGGAGATTCTTTTCAAGAGCAGCGTAGGCGCCGGTGATCAATTTTGTCTCAAAGACCTGGGGCGTGTGCATGTTCCATATCCGGCTTCTGTCGGGCGTCTCCGTCACAAAGCCCTCCTCATCCGCTATCTTGACCGTGTCCTTGCTGGGCACGGCGCTGACACAGGCGCCGTACTTTTTCACCGCCTCGTAGGTGTCCCTGAGAATCTTTTCCGTCAGAAACGGTCTCGCCCCGTCGTGCACAAATACATAGCCATCCCTGTTGGGCACTCTCATGTCTTCCGACACGATGAGCCGCATGGCGCTCGCCACGGAAGCGTAGCGCTCCTCCCCGCCGGCGATCACGGTATCCACCTTGTGAAAATGATATTTTTCAACGATCTCCTCGGTCACCCACACAATATCCTTCGCGCCGGTCACCAGAATACAATCGTCTATGATGTCGGACTCTTCCACTGCCTGCAGTGCGTAACAGATGAGCGGTTTTCCGCCAAGGGGCATAAACTGTTTCGCCGCAGCGCTCTTCATCCTGCTGCCGCTCCCGGCCGCCAGAACCACCGCGGTACACCTTTTCTTTTTATCCATATCGGTCACTCCCCAAGCCTCAGATTCGGCACCGCATTCAGGTCATACCCGTGGCGCACGCCCTTTTTGAACTCATAATAACCCGCTGTTCCGATCATCGCCGCGTTGTCCGTGCAGAAAATCGGGGATGGGCTGTAAAACGCAACCCCTTCCTTTCGGCACGCCTCCACAAAAGCTTCCCTCAGGGAAGAGTTGGACGCCACGCCGCCTGCGATGGCAAACTTCCGAAATCCGTACTCCCTGACCGCCGCCATGGAATGTTCCACCAGCACATCCACCACCGCCTTCTGAAAGGAAGCCGCCACATCCGCCTGATTTACTTCCTCCCCTTTCATCTGACAGCTGTTCAGATAGTTTAATACGGCGGACTTCAGGCCGCTGAAACTGAAATCGTAGGCCGATTCCACCACTTTTGCCCGCGGAAAATGAATGGCATCGGGATTTCCCTGTTTGGAAACTTTATCGATCTTCGGCCCGCCCGGATAACCGAGGCCGATGGCTCGCGCCACTTTATCGAAGGCCTCCCCCGCAGCGTCGTCCCGCGTCCTGCCGATCACCTCATACTCTCCGTAATCTTTCACCACCACCAGGTGAGAGTGCCCCCCTGAAGCCACCAGACAGGCAAAGGGCGGTTCAAGCTCCTTGTGTTCAATATAGTTGGCGTTTATATGTCCTTCGATATGATGCACGCCGACCAGAGGAATCCCGCCGGCAAAACTGAGCGCCTTCGCAAAAGAGACGCCGATCAGCAGCGGCCCCACAAGCCCGGGACCATAGGTGACGGCTATCGCCGTCATATGCTCCAGTTTTTTCCCCGCCTGATCGAGCGCCGCCTGCACCACCTGATTGATCTTTTCGATATGCTTTCTGGAGGCGATCTCCGGCACCACACCGCCGTAGATCGTATGCAGTTCTATCTGGGAATAGATCACATTGGAGAGAACCTCCCTGCCGTCTTTGACAACTGCTGCCGCCGTCTCATCGCAGGAACTTTCTATCGCCAGAATCCATGTTGCTTTTTCTTCCATCTTTGCCAATCCGCTCATCCCGCCTTTTCCGTTTCATCCTCCGCCGGAGTCCATCCAAGGATCTTCCATTTTCCCGTATCATCCTTGCGCAGCACATAAATTTCCCGTATCGTCATCAGATTTGTCTTCTGACGCACGGTATAAATGCATCTGATCTGCGCGCACTCCCTCCCCTGATACGTATAGTATTCCACCGCAGTGCTCGAGGAGAGCGCCACATGGGACAACACGGTCTCCGCCGCCTCAAAAGCTGCGATCTCCGCCTTCAGATTTTCCACATACGCTTCCCTGCTCTGATAACTCACAAGTTCCGCATCATACAGCTCAAGCGCCTTGTCCGCCAGTTCCTGCAATTCTGTCTCCGTCGGCTTCTCACTGTAATAGCAGTTCATAATTTCATTATAGTATTTTATCACTTCCCGGACTGTCGGCGGATAATCCTTTTCCAGGTTTTTGAGCAGTACATCCTGCACCGCCGTCGTCTCCACTTCCGGCCCCGACCGCTCCACCTTATTGACCAGATAATAGTATAACGCAAATACCGTGATCACCATAACTGCCAGCACCGCAGCTGATTTTGGACCTTTTCTCATGATCCACCTCCCTATGACTACAACTCGCCGTCTTCAAACTGAAGTTCTATACTCTTTCCATCCTTCCCTGCGTAAGATCTGGGGAAAATTTTTCTCACATCATCCATAAAAGGTTCCGGTCTCGTCAGGGAGGGACTGTAGTGGGTGAGCCACATTTGACCCACATCCGCTTTTTTCGCCAGTTTCGCCGCCTCCTGAAAGGTCATATGTTTGTGATCCTTCGCCTTTTCCAGTTTATCCGCCTCGCCGTACATCCCCTCACAGATAAACAGATCGGAACCCGCCGCATGTTCCACAATACTTTCCGTCGGTCTGGTATCCGTACAATAGGTCAGTTTCAGCCCTTTTCTCGCGGGACCGAGCACCATCTCCGGCGTCAAAACACCTTTTTCCGTCTCGATCCGCTCCCCCTTTTGCAGCCGACTCCAGTACCTCATCTCGATACCCATCTCTCTCGCCTTCTCCACCTGGAAACGCCCGGCCCTGCCGAGCGAGATGCTGTATCCATAGCATACCACATTATGATTCACCCGGAAAGCCTGCACCTGCAGTTCCTCAAAGGCAAAGCTCTCCTCCGCCTCCGACAACTCCCTGCAGCGAATTTCAAAGGGCAATTCCGGTGCGATGGTCCGCAGAGCATTAACCACTCTGATCAATCCCTTTGGCCCCACCAATACCAACGGTTCCCTCCGCTCCGCGTTCCCCATCGTCAATAACATGCCGGGCAGTCCGCTGATATGGTCCGCGTGGTAGTGCGTAAAACAGATCATATCGATCGGGTTGGGACTCCACCCCTTTTCTTTCAGGGCGATCTGAGTTCCCTCTCCACAGTCTATCAGAATGCTGTGGCCGTTATATCTCACCATCAACGAGGTGAGCCATCTGTAAGGCAGGGGCATCATGCCGCCTGTTCCGAGCAAACAAACATCCAACATTCTTTTTAATCCTTCCGTTTCCACAAGATAAGCGCGTCTTCTCTCGGTCTGATGTAAAAATTTTTGCGACGCCCTTCCAAAATAAATCCCAACTTCTCATAGAGATGAATTGCCGCTTCATTGGAGGCCCGCACTTCCAGCGTAAACGCAGTGATACCCCGCGCCTCTCCCTGTCTCAGCAATTCCCTCAACAGGGTCTCCCCGATTTTTTGTCCGCGGAGAGATTCCATGACCGCCACGTTGCTGATATCTCCTTCCCCCAGAAGGTCAAAAAGTCCGCACATCCCTGCCAGCTCTCCATTTTCTCTCTCAGCCACCAGATACAGCGCGTTCTCATCAGCCATTGTATCCAGATACGCCCTCTCCGACCAGGGCTGCGAAAAACTCTCCCTCTCTATCCTTGCCACCGCCGGCACATCCTCCGCCGTCATCCTGCGGATCCTAATCTGCTCTTTTTGCGGCATTCGCTTCCTCTTTCTCTTTTCTCTCCCGCTCCGCCTGGGAGAGGCGCAGATACCCCGGCGCGTACTCCGCTGCCGACTGCATCTTCCCCTGTTCGTAATACTTCGCCGCCAGCGCCGCCACGGCTGCCGCCCGCTGCCTGTTCATATGAGCCGGCGCAAAGCTGTAGGGTATCTTTACCTGCCCTGCTATCTGCTCCCGAAACACCGGGACACCGTCCCCGAGAAATATGACACCTCTGTCAAGCTTATTGCAGCAATCCAGTATCCCCTCAATCGGTACGGCGCATTGCTCTTTTATGACATTTATGTCATATCCTTTCACACCGTTTCGCACAAACTCATACAGCCCTGTATAGACCTGATTTCTTCTGGCGTCCATCAGCGGACAGACTATCTGATCCGTCCCGTAAAGATTGTAAGAGAGCCCTTCCAGGGTCGGCACCGGGATAATCGGTCTGTCTAACGCGAAACCAAATCCCTTCGCTGTGGCGGAACCGATGCGCAGTCCGGTGAAGGAACCGGGACCGGAAGTCACCGCGATCGCATCTATCTCTTCCATATCAAATTCCGTTTTTTCCCGGACTGCCTCCAGCATTGGAAGCAACGTCTGAGAGTGAGTCTTTTTCGCGTGGATCAAAAATTCCGCCAGCGTCAGATCGTCCTCCCACAGCGCCACCGAAGCAGTCAGCCCTGAACTGTCAATCGCCAGTATCTTCATCCTTATTTACCTGTCTGATCACAATCTTCCTGTAATCAAATCCCTTTTCCAAATCTTTCTCTATGGTGATCCCGACATATTTTTCCGGCAGGAGTTCTCCAATTCGATCCGCCCACTCAACGATGCACAGGCCTTCGCCATAAAAATAATCCTCATAGCCGATCTCATCCATCTCCTCCGCACCGCCGATGCGGTAGACGTCCAGATGGTACAGGGGCATTCTGCCGCTCTCGTATACCTGCACGATCGTAAAGGTGGGGCTGTTCACCGGCTCTCCGATGTCAAGTCCCCGCGCTATTCCCTGCGTCAAAACGGTTTTTCCAACGCCCAGATCGCCTGTCAGCGTGCAGAGCTGTCCTCGTTTTGCGTCCCGCCCGATCTTTTCCCCTATCGCAAAGGTATCCTCCGGCTTATAGCTTTCATATATCATTTCTCTGATTTCCATACCCGTATTCCGCTCCTGCTCATGCCGCCCTGATCTTCACCTTATCAGGCGATACATATCTGGATATCAGCTGCACCAGCTCTCCGCTTCGCTCTCCCAGTTCCCGCTTCGGAAACAGGAACGCGTTTACTTTGGATGTGTACAGCAGAACGGTCTTTCCCGTGGAGGATGCCTTGATAACGCTCTCCCAGGGAACAAGCTGTTTCTCCTCCCCCGCAGTGATTTCCAGCCCCTCCTCCGACAATCTGTAATGCAGAGGCTTTTGAAACACGGGCGCTGCCGCCTGGCTCGCCGCTTTGATGTGGAGCGTCCAGGGGAAATATAAGATCACAAAAGCACCGATGATCAGATACAGCGGCGTCCCCGTATTAAAAAATCCCACAAGAAAAAGACAGCCCACGATCGTCCCGAACAGTCCCGAGGGCGAGGTGTACGCGTGGTGGAGCTGATAATCGTATAGATCCTTTTTTGTGATCCGTATATCCAATTCCATTTCCATCTCAGAATCTCCATTTCTGCGCTTTCGCGCCGCCTTTCTGCTTTCTCCATGACAGAAAAGCGCCCACATTGCAGGCGCCTTTCGCTATTGCTTCTAACATATTATAATGGATTTGTCAGGCTGTGTAAAGCCCATTCCTCTCTTTCTTTTCTATCTTCGCGGGAGTGGAATCTTTCAAAACAGGACTGAGTTTTTTATAGATCAGCAGTGTCACAACCGAAATGCTCACCCCTTTGAGCAGATTAAGCGGTGCAACCGCCAGAATGACAAAGTTTGTCACGTTGGTGATCGCCGGATTGATCGCCGTTCCCATCCCGATGATCGCGTCGAGCGGCATCCCGTACAGCTGAGCAAATTTCGGCAGCAAATACACCGCGTTGAACGCCGTTCCCACCACCGTCATCACAAGCGTTCCGGAAACGCAGCCAATCACCGCATTCTTTCTCGTCTTCTTCAACAGATAGATAATCGAAGCCGGTAGCAAGAAACTGCAGCCGATGGCAAAGTTTGCGAGATCCCCCACAAAAGCGGTAGTCGTCCCTTTCATAAGCAATTTCAGCACAATCTTACACAGCTCTATCATGATCCCCGCAACCGGACCGTAGGCAAATGTTCCGATTAACGCCGGCAGCTCCGAAAAGTCTATCTTGTAGAAAGGCGGCGCAAAGGGAACAGGAAACTCAAAAAGCATTAAAACTGCCGCGATGGCCGAAAACACACCGATCACCGCTATCTTTCTTGTGGACAGTACCCGCTCCGTGTCGCCTGACACTTTCTTCGCCCACTTTTCCGCGGCGTACGCCACCAAAAACAGCGCGCAGATCAGCGCCAAAAACTCCAATAAAAACACCACATTCTCCTGAATACTCTGTAACAGTTCGCTCATTTTTTCCTCCTATCCCAGTTCCGCGTATATCCTGTCAGCACACCTTGATTTAAGAGAATTTCCCGCTGCTTCCGCATCGATAAATCCTCTTGTGCTCTTCCCGGACATACGCTGTTTTTCCCAGTTCCACTCAGGCATTAAGAAAGCCCCGCACAGAATCCATGCGGGGCAACGCTGCAAAATTATCATCTGACACCGCTCTCTCCGCGCGATACCAAACCTCTCTCTTTTACAGTTTCTTCTTTCATCCAGACTTTACTGTCGGTTTTGGATTCTCACCAAATCAGCCATTTGCATGGGTCGTAGACTCACCGCCGCTCCACAGTCTCTTTGCGGAAAGCGTATCACTACCGGTAGGGAATTGCACCCAACCCCGAAGAACTTTTTTATATTGTTTACGTTGATAGAATACCACTATACGGGAAAAAAAGCAAGCCCTTCTTCCATTTTCTTCGGCAAAAAAGAACTGCCGCATGATATGCGACAGCTCTTTTTTCATTTTTCCGATCATCCGGAAACACTTATTTGATGTTCTGTTCGTAGTTCTTTACCATTCTCTTAACCATTTCGCCGCCGATGGAACCAGCTTCACGGGAAGTCAAGTCGCCGTTATATCCCTCTTTCAGGTTGATACCCATCTCAGATGCAACTTCCGTTTTGAATCGGTCCATAGCAGCCTTTGCTTCAGGCACTGCCATAGAAGAATTTTTGCTATTAGCCATTTTTTCATACCTCCATATTTTTCTTGCTATTCAAAGTTTCAGATAAGCCTTTGTGACTTATCCTGTAGTTATTATTGACAGCCTTCTTTTAAATATGTTGGTAATGAATGGTATTATTTATTCTCCGATTTTTCACACAAATATTCTATCACATTTTTTCTTGTGATAATCCCGATAAAGCATTTCTGTCCGTCGATCACCGGCACAAAATTCTGCTGCACGACCTTGGAAATGAGATCCTCCATTTTCGCGCCCACACTCACCGGCTGGTTATCGCGATGCCGCTTTATCTCCTTGATGCGGATATCTTCCGCATTATGTAAATTCAGATTATGGCGGTTTTTGATATCCCAGAGCAGATCTCCTTCCGTGATGGTGCCCCTGTAGGCGCCCGTCACTCTGGATATCATCGGAATCGACGCGTATCTGTGCGTCTCCATCACATCTAACACCTGCCGCAGCGAATCGTCATCATATACATAAATGCATTCGCCCTTCGGTTTCAAAAAAAACAAAATATTCATTTCTCACCTCTGATAGACAATCTTCTCCGCCATCGCCTGAGCCGCTTCCCGCCCCTCATAACGCTCCAAAATGGAGAGAGCAAAGGGAATCGCCGCGCCCAGTCCCCGGCCGGTCGTAATATTTCCGGAGACAACGCTGGGATCATACATTACTTCCGCGCCCTCCAGCTGGTCTTCCATGCCCGGGAAACAGCACGCCTGCCTGTCCCGCAGATGTCCCCTGTGCCCTAAAATGCTGGGCGCCGCGCAGATCGCGCTGACAGGACGGCCCTCCTTCACGAAAGCATCCACCTGCTTCATCAGATCCTCACACGCCTCCAGATTTTTTGTCCCCGGCATACCGCCCGGCAGCACGATCATCTCCACTTTGTCAAAGTCCACTTCCGACAACAGACAGTCCATCTTCACCGTGATCTGATGAGAACCCGTCGCTTCCCGTCCCCCCGTGATGGACACCATCTTCACAGGAATCGACGCCCGCCTCAAAATATCCACCACGGTGAGCGCTTCTATCTCCTCATAACCCTCGCCAAAAAATACACAAACATCGTTCATGACTGCTATCCTCCACTTTTTTACCTTCTGTTTCTATATATTTTAGTTTACCATTTTATAAGACTTTATCCAATGGATTTGATGTTAAAAATTTGTAAATATTTTCTTATTTCTGTAAAAATGTGGTACACTTATAAAACAAGATAAAAAAGGAGATTCCCATGGAGATCGAACGCAAATTTTTATTGAAATGCATACCGGAAAATCTGGAGAATTATAGCTGCCATCTGATCGAGCAGGCATATTTATGCACAGAACCTGTCGTGCGCATCCGCAGGCAGGATGAAGAATATTATATGACTTATAAAGGAAGCGGCATGATGAGCAGGGAGGAATACAACCTTCCGCTGAATAGAGAAGCCTATGAGCATCTGCTGCCAAAAGCTGACGGCAATGTCATATCCAAGAAAAGGTATCTGATACCTTTGTCGAATGAGGAGATAAACCCCGAATGCCTGTCACTTTTAAACGGCGCTTCCCTCACCGTAGAACTGGATGAGTTCGCGCCGCCCTTTGCGCCTCTTCTTCTTGCGGAAGTTGAATTTCCGAATGAAGCGGCGGCGAATGCTTTTCGGATGCCGGAGTGGTTCGCCGAGGATGTGACGCAGGATGTCAGATATCATAACTCCCATATGTCCAGACAGGTATTTTCCGATGCCTGAGTCCCGGCAAATATGTTTTTATCTCATTTATTGCCGCACGATAAAAGCATCCCTCGACATTTCAGTTAATCTCCGCTTCCCACAGTTCCTCCCCGTATTGTACCAGAACCTTCCCATACACATGCTCATACCCATGATGTTTCAGCGTTATAGAAACTTTCCCGTCCTTCCACACCACATGATACAGATTGTACTCCCCGTCCCGGCAGGCGAAATCCTCCCCGTTGTCCTGATAGTGGAGATATTCCCCCTCTCCCGGATACACCCTGAGAATCAGTTCCCTGTCCTTCTCCTTCGACACATGGTCCATCTCCGCATAGTGCGGTATAATGCTGCCCGCCTTCACAAACAGGGGACTCTCATCCAGCGCCGCCTTTCTGATCACGTACTGCCCGCCTTCCAGCGCCTCGCCGCTAAAGTAATCATACCACTCGCCCTCCGGCAGATAGACCATCTTTCTCGTGGCTCCCTGCTCCACCACCGGCGCCGCCAGAAGGCTCTCCCCGAGCATAAATTGTCCGTTCATGTTCCGGGTCTCCTCATCCTTCTCATACTGTAAAACCATCGGGCGCATCAGTGGCATGCCGCTCTCCTCCTGATGTCTGAACAAATCGTACAGATAGGGCAGGAGCGCATACCGCAGCTTCAGATATTTGCGGTAGATATCCGTCGTCTCCTCGTCGAACGTCCAGGGCTCCTGTACCCTGTTTCCGAAAGAACAGTGGTTTCTGCAAAACGGCGACAGGCTTCCCAGCTCGATCCAGCGGCACAGAAGCTCCTTTGTGGTATCCGCGCCAAAGCCGCCGATGTCCGATCCCACATAGGGCATACCGCTCAGCCCCAGATTACAGATCTGGGGGATCGCCATCTGCAAATGTGCCCAGAGGCTCTGGTTGTCCCCTGTCCACGCCATAGTATACTTCTGGGAACCGCTGTAACATGCCCTTGTGATCACAAAGGGACGTTTTCCGGTCAACTCTTTTAATCCCGCATAAGTTGCCCTTGCCATATTATGCCCGTAAACGTTGTGCACCTCGCTGTGGCATGTTTTTCTCTCCTCCTCGTGAAACACCACGTCCTCCGGCAGTTCCCCGTTGAAGCTGGCGGGTTCGTTCATATCATTCCAGATACCCGCAATACCGTTTTCCATCAGATACCTGTGATTTTCTCCCCACCACTTCCGAACCTCTCTCCTGCCGAAATCAGGATATACCGCCGCCCCGGGCCAGACCACATTCTCGTAGGTATCGCCCTCCGGCGTTGTCGCGAAATATCCTTTTTCCAGACCCTCGTCGTAGACTGCATATCCCGCGTCCTTCTTGACGCCAGGATCGATGATCGTCACAAGGCGCATCCCCATCCCGTTCATCTCCTCTGCCAGCCCTCTCATATCCGGGAATTTCTCCTCATCCACCGTAAACACCCGGTATCCCCGCATATAGTCGATGTCCAGATGAACCGCGTCGCAGGGAATCTCATGCTTTCTCATGTTCTCCGCGATCCCCCGGACATTCTCCTCACAGCAGTACCCCCAGCGCGACTGGTGATACCCTAACGTCCAAAGCTGCGGCAGCGGCGCTGTGCCCGTCAGGTAAGTATATCCCCTGACCACATCCGCCATGGACTCTCCGCCGATAAAATAATAATTCAGGTCCCCTTCGTCCGCCGCAAAGAAATAGTAATCATCCGATTCCTTGCCAAAATCAAAAAAAGTCCTGTAGGTATTGTCAAAAAAAAGCCCGAACACTCCGTCCTGCTTCAGCGTGATAAAAAACGGTATGCTCTTATACAGAGATTTATAAGAATCTACATGGGGGTTCGGATCATCGGTATTCCAGGACACATACTCATACCCCCGCTTGTTGAGAAAACCGGTCTTATCCCCCAGCCCGTAAAAGCAGTCTCCCCGGTCCATCTTTCTCACAACCTGAACCCGGTGCTCCACCCCGCTGTCCTCAACGGTGTGTCCCTCCTGCTCCATAAGCTGCCGCATCTGATCGGAAAGCTTCTTTGGCGGTTTTCTCTCCCCGCGGTAGTCCATACAGAGCGCCTTCCCGCCCTTGTCGTAAAAATCGCACCTAGCCTCATCCCCGACCTCAACAGTCAGCTCCTCTGTGAAAATTCTCACGCCGCCTTCGGACGCCTCCATTCTGACAGATATGTCAGTTCTTTTATCCCCTTCTATCGCATGGGACGCAGGGCGGACGCCCGAAAGATCAGAAAATATCCGGATGATAAGATCCGTGTAGGCCGTCACCTCCAGCTCCCCGTTTTCGAACGTGATATAAACCGATGTACCCTCCTGCCTTGCCTCCACAATTTTTCCGTAAGATACCTTTTTCACTGCAGAATCCCTCTCTACCAATTTCATTAGTGCCTGTCATATAATCTCGCCAGTTCAGCCATCTGATCCGCCAGCTCCCCGGTCAGTTCTCCGGGCAGCAGCCTCCACTTCCAGTTTGTGCCCAGTGTGGAGGGCAGATTCATCCTCGCCTCATTGCCAAGCCCCAGATAGTCCTGTATCGGGACAACCGCCGTTTCCGCGACAGAGGAAAGCGCCGCTCTGATCATCCCCTCCCGGATGTCCTTTCTGCGCTTTACAGCGAGATACTTCCCGGCAAAAGAAACGCTCTTTCTCTTCGCACTCCCAAGCCAGCCCTCGATCGTATCGTTATCATGGGTTCCCGTATAAACCACCGCGTTCTTCCCATAGTTATGGGGCAGATACTCGCTGTCCGATCCCCCGTCAAAGGCAAACAGAAGCACCTTCATCCCCGGATAACCGCTCTTTTTTACCAGCCGCAGCACGGAGGGCGTCAAAAATCCCAGATCCTCCGCGATCACATCCCGCTTCCCCAGCTTCTTTTTCATCACCTGGAAGATATCGTAGCCGGGCCCCTTCTCCCAGTGCCCAAACTCCGCCGTGGGATCTCCGTAGGGGATGGAATAATACTCATCAAATCCCCGGAAATGATCGATCCGCAGAATATCATACAATTCATAGCATCTCGAGATACGCCTCATCCACCAGTCATACCCTGTCTCTCTGTGGTATTCCCAACGGTACAGAGGATTCCCCCAAAGCTGTCCCGTAGCCGAAAATACATCCGGCGGGCAGCCCGCCACGGCAGTCGGCAAAAAATCCTCATCCAGCTGAAACAGCTCCGGAGAAGCCCAGACGTCCGCCGAATCATAAGCCACATAGATCGGAATATCCCCGATGATCCGGATGCCTCTCCCGTTAGCATACTCTTTTAACGCAAACCACTGCTCCTCAAACAAAAACTGCTGGAAGCGGATAAAACCGATCTCCTCCGCATACTTCTCCCGGTACCGCCGCATCGCCTCCGGCTCCCTGAAACGGATATCCCTGTCCCACTGTCTGAAGCTCTTCCCGCCAAAAGCATGTTTCACCGCCATGTACAACGCATAATCTTCAAGCCAGTAAGCATTTTTTTCACAGAAATCCGCATACTCTTCGCTGGATTCTATATCGCTGTTTTGGTATGCCTTTCTCAGGATGTGAAACCTGGTCTCGTAAATCTTCCCGTAGTCCACATATCTCTGTTCCGAAAGCTCCTCCCCACAGTCCTCCGCTGTGATCCATCCCGCCTCGATCAGCTTGTCCAGATCGATAAAATAGGGATTTCCCGCATAGGTGGAAAAAGACTGATAAGGCGAATCGCCGTAGCCGGTAGGTCCCAGAGGCAGTATCTGCCACAGAGACTGCCCCGCCCTCTTGAGAAAATCCACAAACTCATAACACTCTTTTGAAAATGCCCCGATCCCGTACTTCGACGGAATGCTCGCAACCGGTAACAATACGCCGCTTCGCCTCATAATCGCCCTCACATCATTTTAGTTAAATGCCAAACATCCCTGTTGTACTCCTCGATCGTCCTGTCGGAGGAGAAAAATCCCGCCTTCGCGATATTGTGCAGCATCATCTTCTTCCACTTCGTCCGATCCTCATAGTCCTCAAACGCCTGATCCTTCACCCGGATATAATCCTCCAAGTCGAGCAGCGTCATAAACCAGTCTTTGTTCAGCAGTTCGTCGTGGAGCCTTTTCAGATTCTCTTTATTGCCCGCCGCCATAGCCTGTTTCCCGACGATAAAGTCCACCGCCTCTTTGATCACCTTGCTCTTCTCGTAATACTTTTTGGACACATAGCCCGGTTTCCCTTTTTTCTTCTCCTCATAATACCGGATGACCGTATCGGAATCCTCCCCGAAGATATAGATATTGTCATCTCCCACCAGCTCGTGGATCTCCACGTTTGCGCCGTCCGCCGTCCCCAGCGTCACCGCGCCGTTCAGCATAAACTTCATATTGCCGGTGCCGGAAGCCTCCTTGGACGCCAGCGAGATCTGCTCGGAGATATCGCACGCCGGAATGATCTTCTCCGCGTAGCTGACATTATAATTTTCCACCATCAGCACTGTCATATAAGGACTGACATCCTTGTCATTATTTACGATCTCCTCCAGCACCAGGAGCAGATGGATGATATCCTTCGCGATCACATAGGCGGGCGCCGCCTTCGCGCCAAAGATAAAGGTCAGCGGCCGCTTCGGGATCTTGCCGCCCTTGATCTCCAGATACTTGTGGATGATATACAGCGCGTTCATCTGCTGCCTCTTGTACTCATGGAGCCTCTTGATCTGGATGTCAAAAATGGAATTTGGATCAAGCTCCACACCCTCCATCTCCTTCACATAAGCCACCAGCTCCTGCTTCTTTGTCCGCTTGATCTCGGCAAGCTTATCGAGCACCACCGCATCATCCTCGAAAGCAAGGAGCTTTTCCAGTTCATCCGCATCCTTCTTAAAGCCCTTCCCGATCAGGCTCGTGATATAAGCCGAAAGCTCCCTGTTGCAGGACAACAGCCACCTTCTGAACGTGATGCCGTTGGTCTTGTTGTTGAATTTTTCCGGATAGAGTTTATAAAAATCATGGAGCTCCGTGTTCTTCAAAATCTCCGTGTGGATCGCCGCCACGCCGTTCACCGAGAAACCGTAGTGGATATCGATATGTGCCATATGCACCCTCTCATCCTTGTCGATGATCCATACATTCCTGTTCTTCGGGTATTTCTCCCGCACCTTCTTATCCAGATATTTGATGATCGGCACAAGCTGGGGCACCACTTTCTCCAGGTATTTCAGCGGCCATTTCTCCAATGCCTCCGCCAGGATCGTATGATTCGTGTAGGCGCAGGTTCTGCTCACCACCTCGATCGCCTCATCCATCGTGAACGCCTTATCCTCCACCAGTATCCGGATCAGCTCCGGGATGACCATGGTCGGATGGGTATCGTTAATCTGAATCACACAGTAATCATAAAGCTTTCTCAGATCCTGCTTTTTTTCTTTCAGTTCCTGCAAGATAAGCTGCGCCCCGTTGCTGACCATAAAGTACTGTTGATAGATCCTCAGGAGATTACCCGCCTCGTCGGAATCATCGGGGTACAGGAACAATGTCAGGTTCTTCTCGATCTCCTCCTTGTCAAAGCTGATGCCGTCCTTCACGATGCTCTCATCCACAGACTCGATATCAAACAGATGCAGCTTGTTGACACCACTGTCATATCCAACCACATCGATGTCATAGAGCCGTGACTTCACTGTCAGATTCCCGAATGACACATCAAAGGTCGTCTCCGTCTTATTTAACCAGCTGTCCTTCTCGATCCACTCGTTCGGTTCCGCCTCCTGCAATTTATCCTGAAACACCTGCTTAAACAGCCCAAAGTGATAATTTAACCCGATCCCGTCGCCGGGCAGCCCAAGCGTCGCGATGGAATCCAGAAAACATGCCGCCAGACGTCCCAGCCCGCCGTTTCCAAGGGACGGTTCCGGCTCCACCTCCTCGATCTTCGCAAGCTCCTTACCGTACTTTTTCAGTATCTTCTCAAGTTCCTCATAAATCCCCAGATTGATCAGATTGTTGGACAAAAGCTTACCGATCAGAAACTCCGCCGAAATATAGTAGAGCTTTTTGTCCCCCGTGATCTCCTCCGTGACCTCGGTCATCTCCTTTGTCAGCTCCAGGATGGAATAATAAAGCTCCGCATCCGTACAATCCGCCAGCCCCTTCCCATACTTCCTCTCCGCCAGCATCGTAAGCTGCGTCTCCATGTTGAGCTGCAGCACTTTCCTTGGCATCTGTAATTCTGTCATAAACAAACCTCCTGTTATATTCATTCTTCGCGCTTAAACTGTTGCTCACGCTATAATATCCAGATACTTCATCCTTACTATTGTATGTGGCAATATGACCTCTCTCCCCTCACCGCCCTGCAAAAGATACTGCAGCTCTTCCACCGCAGCGGCAGAGATCCCCGCAAAGTTCTGCTGCACCGTGTTCATCTGTTTTCCGGCGTAGCCCATCAGCACCAGACCGTCAAACCCGCAGACCGGGCGGAAGATATCCATCTCGATCAACGCCCGCATGGCACCGATCGCCATCAGATCCGATCCGCAGACGATCACATCCCTGCTCTTCGCATACTGGAACGTCAGATTCCTCGCCTTCAGTTCGCTGAAATCCCCGTAGCGGACAAAGAGTTTGCAGGAGAGTTCCTCCGCCAGCTCCTCGATTCCCCGAAGCCGCTCCGCGCCCGGATAGGAATTCTTTTTCCCGGCGATATACAGGATCTTTTTCGACCGGTTTTCCAGTATCGTCTTTCTCGCCACATCGATCTGCGCCTGCCTGTGGTTGATACCGATACAGGAAACATTTTCCGCGTGGTAGGACACATCCACCAGCACCATCTTAAATACGCCCCGCTCCACCAGCTCCCAGAGCACCCTGTCATTGCCGCTCATCCCGTAGACTATGATGCCCTCGATGCTCTGTGCCTGAAAGTAGCGGATGATCTCCGCCACCGATTTCCCCTTCAGCATGGAAAAAAATACGGTGATCAGATCCAGCTTCATCTCCTGCGCCTTTTGGATCGCGCCTGCCATATACTGCATGTCGATCTCATCGATCGCCTTGGTCTGGGTATTTAAATTCATCAGAAGGGCGATCCGCCCCGCCTGCTTGGAAGAGAGCGCCGCGGCGATGGAGTTTGGCACAAAATGGAGCTCCTCTATCGCCTCCTTCACTTTCTTCTTTGTCTTTTCGCTGACGCCCGGATAACCGTTCAACACCTTGGACACCGTGGATATCGCCACACCGGACCGCCTTGCCACATCTTTGATCGAAACCATTTCTGCTCCTGTTTCCGCGATTTAGAAAACGTTTTCCATCGCTACTATAGTACAAGCGTGAGAGTGTGTCAAGAGGTTTTTTTATTTTTTACCCTCTCCCAACCTTCACCATCCGAAACATTCTGACGGCGCCCCGGTAATACAGCTCCTCCGCATGCCCACTCCCTGTACTACCTTCCCGAAACAGGATTGCGCATCGATATGTCCCTCCCCTGTTATCAGTTCCTTTAACATCTCCGGCGTTGTGCCCTTCTGTTTTCCGAAAGTACAGGTCGCTCCATCAGGAGCCCATGCACTGTGACGGACATCCGCTCGCCGCCTTTTTTAACAGCTCTCCCGTCCGTTCGTTTGTCAGACCTCCCTTCCAGGAATCCGAAGCAAATAATAATTTCATGGTCATCCCTCCTCCGGATAAAAAACTATGCCAAAAGCAACTATATTATATTAATTCCGAATCCTTGCGAAGCGCGATCATTCTCCTGTAAAATTTCCCTGTAGTCCTCATAGTTCTTCTCAAGCAGCGTCGGCGTATCCAGCCCGTAAGGACATTTCGATTTACACTTCCCGCAGTGCAGACAGTTTTCGATCCGTTTCATCTTCTCCTGCCACTCGGGCGTCAGCCACTCCTCCGACGGCGCTCTGCGCAGCATCAGGCTCATCCGGGCGCTGTTGTTGATCTCGATCCCCGCGGGACAGGGCATACAGTATCCGCAGCCGCGGCAGAACTCGCCCAGCAGTTCCCGCCTGTCCTTCTCGATGACCGCCTTGATCTCCTCCGTCATCACCGGCGGATTTTCTATGTAGGATAAAAATTCATCCAGCTCACTCTCCCGCTGTACACCCCAGATCGGCAGTACATTGTCAAACTGTGCAAGGTACGCGTACGCCGCCGCCGAATCGGTGATCAGGCCGCCGGAGAGCGCCTTCATCGCGATAAAGCCCATATCCGCCTTTTTGCATGCCTCCACCAGCTCCAGATCCCGCTCCGTCGCCAGATAGCAGAACGGGAACTGCAGCGTCTCATACAGGCCGCTCTCGATCGCCTCCCTCGCGATGTTCAGCCGATGGTTCGTGATGCCGATATGCCGCACCATGCCCTTTTCCTTCGCCTCAAGCATCGCCTCATAGAGTCCGCTTCCGTCGCCCGGCTTCGGGCAGAACGCCGGATTGTGGAACTGGTACAGGTCGATATAGTCCGTCCGCAGGTTTTTCAGAGAAACTTCGATATCCTTCCAGAACCCCTCCGCGTCCACCGCCCCCGTCTTCGTGGCGATGATCACCTGATCCCGCATACCGTCGAAGGCTTCCCCGACCTTCTCCTCGCTGTCCGTGTAAAACCTTGCCGTGTCAAAGAATCTGACACCTCTGTCATAAGCTTTTCTCAAAAGCTTTACGGCCTCCTCTTTGCTGATCCTCTGGATCGGCAGCGCGCCGAAGGCGTTCTTCTCCACACAAAATCCCGTTTTTCCCAATGTTACTTTTGACATGATGTTCTCCTTTCCTGTTACCGACGGCTCTGCTGTTCGCTCACTGTTCCGCCTTAAATAATTCTCTATCCCTATTCTGCATAAATAATAACCCCCTCATATCTCCATCTCCATCCCCGTATAGATCTGCATCACCATATCGCCCAGCTCACGCTTCAACAGCTCCATCGCCCGCTCCCCGGTACAGTGTCCGGTGTAAACCCTTTCTATACCCGTCTTCCGGATCTTGTCTGCAAGCGCCAGCACCTCCTCATCCGAAGCCTTATACAAGTGCAGCCCCCCGATCAGCGCACATACTTTCTCTCCGGGAAAGGTTTGCTTTGCCTCCTCTATGATATGGTCTGCCCCGGCGTGACAGCAGCTGTTGCAGATCACCAGCCCTCTCTCCGCCTCAAACACAAGGCTCTGCTCGTGGGAAAAATCATCCGGCTTCCAAACACCATCAAGGTAACGGTACATCCCGACCTTCTCCCCCAGTCTCTCAATCCCCTCTGTCCTATGGGGCAGAAGCGTCACCCCCGGAAACAGCACATGGTCTCCCTCCACCCTGACAAATCTGTCCTCCCAAGTCTCCAGAAGCCCTTCTCTGATTCCGATATACTTATCCTTTTTCCTGTCGTAACAATCCGCTCCGCAGCAGCTCCGTATATAACATTTCGCCTTCTTGTTCTCCTGAAAAAAACGCTCCAGTCCGTCCGCATGGTCATAGTGGGCATGGGAGAGCACCGCCAGATCGATCTCCTCCACCGAAATCCCCACAGCCTCTGCGTTGTCCGCAAAAATCCCTGTAGTGCCCGCGTCCAGCAAAATCCGATGCCCTTCATATTCTATGAAGAGCGACAGCCCCCACTCCGCCTGCAGGGTGTTTCTTGTGTTGTTGTCAACTAAAATTATTATCCGCATGGTATCCCGCCTCTTTAATAAATACTTCAATCGTCAGATAGTTCCATTCATATTTTCAAAAACTAACCTGGCATCATACTCCGGAGCAAATTTTTCTGCCGTTTTATAGATGGGCTCAATAACAGAAATTTCTTCTACCAGATCTTCAGCAATTTTTTCAAGCGACTGAGCCAGCCTCATCTTTTTGCAAACCAGCTTGATCAAAGTTTCTATTTTCCCATCTTCGTATGCATCCTCTTTCAATGCCTGTTTGACTGCCTCATCATCATATTCATAAATGCTCATTCTCTTCACCTCCGCTCTGTTCTGCAACAGAAACTCCCTCAGAATATCTTCCCTTATACATTCCTCCACCGCTTTATCTACCGCCTTTTCAAGCGGCATAGTCCCGGCATAATTACGGATCCTCGTCACATACTGCATATACTCTTTCAGGATTCGGCACTGCTCCTTCAGTCCTTCGTTATACCCGCCATTGATATTCAACACTCTCACGCTCAATTCCAGTTCCGGCAGCTCTTCCTTCGTCAGAAATGAATCCGACAGCTTTAACTCTTCCTGTTCCAGGCAGGGCGCTGCACCATTATAGAATACTATAAAATGAGGCGACGGAATCTGTATCAGCTTATCTCGATAAATATCCCCTGATGCTGTCAGCTTTTCATATTCCGCCGACACATACTGCAAAAACCGTAGCGGCATATTTTTATTGATGGTAGACTGATGTTCAAACAAATACAGATTTAAATCGATCAGAAACGCGAGATCATTTTTCATTCCCATATAGACCGCGTTTTCCAATGTGACGATCTCCAGTTTTTCCGGATCGGTATAATCTCTGCCGCTGACGGCATTATACAAGCCCAGCAGATGTTCCCTGTCCCGAAACAACATGCGAAACACCGTATCTTTGTAATTTCTGTTGACCGGATTTTTCCCGGCAGATGCTTTTTTACCCAAGTTTCCTCCTTCCGGAATTTTCGGAAGAAAGACCGTCTTAATCCTCTCTGAGGTATC
>CANRWP010000064.1 GCA_947643595.1 uncultured bacterium
CGAAAGGAAAATCCGACAGGGAAGTGATGGCATTCTGCCAGAGCTTTATGACAGAGCTCTACAGACATATCGGCGCGGATACGGATGTTCCGGCGGGGGATATCGGTGTAGGCGGCAGAGAGATCGGTTATATGTACGGCCAGTATAAAAGAATCAGAAATCAGTACGAGGGCGTGCTGACAGGAAAGGGCTTAACGTATGGCGGTTCTCTTGCGAGAACGGAAGCTACCGGTTACGGGCTGTTGTATCTGACGGCAGAGATGCTTAAATGCAACGGTAAGGGTATCGCGGGCAAGACCATCGCAGTATCCGGCGCCGGCAACGTGGCAATCTATGCAATTCAGAAAGCGCAGCAGCTTGGTGGAAAGCCCGTGACCTGTTCCGATTCTACAGGCTGGATCTATGATCCTGAAGGAATCGATGTAGCTCTGTTAAAAGAAGTGAAGGAAGTAAAGCGCGCTCGTCTGACGGAGTACGCGGCGGCGAGACCCGGCGCACAGTACCATGAGGGCAAAGGTGTGTGGAGCGTAAAATGCGATATCGCTCTGCCCTGCGCGACACAGAACGAACTGGGGCTGGAGGACGCGAAAGCGTTAGTGGCAAACGGCTGCTTCGCGGTGGCGGAGGGTGCGAATATGCCTACCACTTTGGAGGCGACCGAGTACTTCCAGAAGAACGGCGTACTGTTCTGCCCAGGAAAGGCTTCCAACGCAGGCGGCGTAGCTACATCCGCTCTGGAGATGAGTCAGAACTCCGAGAGACTGTCCTGGACATTCGAGGAAGTGGACAGCAAACTGCAGGGCATCATGGTCAATATCTTCCACAATCTGGACGAGGCGTCCAAAAAGTACGGCAGGGAAGGTGACTATGTGACAGGCGCCAATATCGCAGGTTTCTTAAAGGTTGCTGAGGCGATGAAAGCGCAGGGGATCGTGTAAAGGAGAAAAATATGATTTTCAGTCCACAGACAAAGAAAATACTTTGTCTGTGGATTTTTTGTTTGATTAGTGATATAGTAAGGAATGGCAAAGAAATTTGACGAATAGATATGGAGAGAGTTATCAGGAGGCAGAAAATGGGGTTCATGTCACGGAAAAATACGGTGAAAGGCCTGCAGATTATTATTGTGGGCTGCGGTAAAGTGGGCAGGACGCTGGTGGAGCAGTTGTCGAAGGAAGGACACGATATAACGATCATCGATAAGAACGCGGAGAAAGTGCAGGCGATCAGCGGCCTTTATGATGTGATGGGGGTGACCGGGAACGGCGCAAGCTACAGCGTCCAGATGGATGCCGGGATCGAGAATACAGATCTGATCGTTGCAGTGACGGATTCCGATGAACTGAATCTTTTATGCTGTACTGTGGCAAAGAGGGTGGGACACTGCGCTGCCATAGCCCGTGTTCGAACGCCGGATTACAGTATGGAAGCCGGGTATCTCAGGGATAAGCTCGGGCTTGCCATGATCATCAACCCGGAGATGGAGGCTTCGCGGGAGGTGGTCAGGATCCTGTCGGTGCCCACCGCCCTGGAAGTCAATTCCTTTGCCCATGAGCAGGCAGAAATGATTAAGATCAAGGTGCCGGAGGGGAATATGCTGGCAGGCATGAAGATCGCCCGGGTGGGAAAAGAGATCGAGATCATGGATAAGATTCTGATCTGTGCCGTGGAGCGCGGGGAGGAGGTCTATATCCCTTCCGGTGATTTCAGGATAGAGGCGGGCGATATTATATCCTTTGTGGCGTCCAGGCTGCAGGCGAAAGCTTTTCTGGAACGTATCAGTTTTAAGACGAACCAGGTGAAGAACTGTATGATCATCGGCGGCGGAAAGGCGGCTTACTATCTTGGAAAGCAGCTCCTGAACATGGGGATATCCGTAAAGATTATCGAAGATGACAGGAAAAGATGTGAGGAACTGAGCGTACTGCTGCCGAAGGCGGTCATCATCAACGGCAACGGGACCGACGAGGAGCTTTTGAAGGAGGAAGGGATTGCCCGGGTGGAATCTTTTATACCGCTTACCGGCATCGATGAGGAGAATATCATGCTGACGATGTACGCGAGGCAGGTATCGGGTGCAAAGGTCATCACAAAGATCAACAGGATCGACTTCCGGGGCGTGATCAATTCGCTTGATCTGGGCAGCGTGATCTATCCGAGATATATCACGGCGGAGAAGATCATCGCTTATGTCCGGGCGAAGAAGGATTCCATGGACAGCAATATCGAGACGCTTTACCATATGTTTGATTCCCGGGTGGAGGCGATCGAGTTCAGGGTGTATAAGGAGTCGGCGGTGACGGGGGTGCCGCTTATGAAGCTGTCTCTTAAGAAAAATCTGCTGATCTCTTTTATCAACCGGAACAACGATATCATCATCCCCAGCGGACACGATACGATCGAGGTGGGCGATACGGTGATGATCGTGACGACTCATACAGGTTTTAACGATCTGCAGGATATTCTGAAATAGGGAATGGTATTACTATGAACAGTTCAATGATTCGATATATTCTGGGAAGCGTGTTGAAGATAGAGGCGGCTTTTCTGCTTCTGCCCTGTCTGGTTTCCCTGTGTTATCAGGAAAAGGTTGGCGTTATCTATCTGGCTGTGGCGGCGGCATCCGTCCTTTTTGGGGTCGCCATGACGTTCCGGAAGCCGGAGGATACTGTATTTTATCTGAAGGAGGGCTGTGTGGCGACAGCTCTCTGCTGGATTTTTATGAGCTTTTTCGGCGCGCTGCCGTTTTGGATTTCCGGGGAGATTCCCTCTCTGGTGGATGCGCTGTTTGAGACGGTGTCCGGCTTCACGACGACAGGAGCGAGCATTCTGGAGGATGTGGAAGTTCTCTCCCACACGGCGTTATTCTGGCGCAGCTTCACCCACTGGATCGGCGGCATGGGGGTGCTGGTGTTCCTTCTTGCGATCATCTCGTTAAGCGGCGGCTCCCAGGTGAACTTGCTGCGGGCGGAGAGCCCGGGACCTTCTGTGGGGAAGCTGGTGCCTAAGATGAAGCACACGGCGCGTATTCTGTACCTGATCTATTTCGGGATGACAGTGATAGAGGTGATTTTGCTGATGGCGGGGAGGATGCCGCTGTTCGATGCGCTGACGACCAGCTTCGGCACAGCGGGAACAGGCGGATTCGGGATCAAGGCGGACAGTATAGGGGGATATTCGCCCTATCTGCAGTGGATCGTGACGATCTTTATGATCGCCTTCGGAGTGAACTTTAATGCCTACTATTTTATTTTGTTCCACAATGTAAGAAAAGCGCTCCATATGGAGGAGGTGCGCTGTTATCTTGGAATCATTCTGGCGGCGATCGGCATTCTGTTGATCGATACGTTGAACATATACGGAAACTTTGCGGATGCGCTGAGGCATTCCTCCTTTCAGGTCGCCTCGATCATCACGACAACAGGTTTCTCCACCGGGGACTTTGATCTCTGGTCCCAGACCAGTAAGACCGTGCTGGTTCTGTTGATGTTTATCGGCGCCTGCGCCGGCAGCACGGGGGGCGGTATCAAGGTATCCCGCTTTATCATCCTGGTCAAGACGATATTCAAGGAGCTGAATTCTTATATTCACCCAAGGAGCATCAAGAAGATCACTTATGACGACAGACCGATAGAACATGAGGTGATGCGGTCTACCAACGTGTATTTTATCACTTTTGTGATCCTGTTTACGACGTCCGTTCTGGCGATCTCCTTTGAAGGGTGGGATCTGACGACGAATTTTACGGCGGTGGCGGCGACGATCAACAATATCGGACCGGGATTAGAGCTGGTGGGACCCAGCAGGAATTTTGCATTCTTTTCGCCTTTTTCCAAGTTTGTGCTGATCTTTGATATGCTGGCGGGGCGTCTGGAGCTGTTTCCGCTGTTGATCCTGTTTCATCCGGCAATCTGGACGGAACTGTATGCGCACAAGAGCGCACTGAAAAGACTGAAAGGGAGAAAGCTGGGCAGAGATGGAAAAACGAAAAATAAAACGCTACGGCGTAAATAAAACAAGAACGATCGCGTTAAATTTTATGGCGATTATCCTGATAGGAGCCTGTCTTCTGACGTTGCCGGTCTCCTCGAGAGACGGACAGTGGACGGACTTTATGACGGCGCTGTTTACGGCCACCAGCGCCTCCTGCGTGACGGGGTTAGTGTTGGTGGATACCTTTAGCCACTGGTCACTTTTCGGGCAGATCCTGATCCTTGTGATGATCCAGATAGGCGGACTCGGCACCATAGCCATACGGATCCTGTTAGCGACTTTTTTACGGCGCAATATCACGTTGAAGGCGAGGAATCTCCTGCAGGAGTCCATCAACAGTCTGCAGATAGGCGGCATCGTCAGGCTGATCCGCCAGGCGTTAAAGGGGACGATCCTGTTTGAGGCGGCCGGGGCTTTTGTGATGGCGTTTTATTTTGTGCCCAGGCTCGGATGGCAGAGGGGGATCTATTACAGTATTTTTCATGCCATATCGGCATTCTGCAATGCGGGGTTTGACCTGATGGGTTATCAGGGAGAGTATGTCTCTTTCGTCTCGGCGGTGGATCATCCGCTGATCAATATACCGATCATGGCGTTAATTATTCTGGGCGGCCTTGGGTTTATCGTCTGGGTGGATGTGTGGAGACATAAGTTTCGTTTCCGGAAGTTTCAGTTCCATACAAAGCTGGTGCTGACAACAACGGCGGTTCTGGTCGTGGGCGGGGCAGCGGTATTTTATCTGTTCGAGGCGGATGCGTCCATGGCGGGGCTTTCTCTGAACGGGAAAGTATATGCCTCCTTCTTTGCGTCGGTCACGGCGCGGACGGCGGGTTTTAATACCGTGGACACGGCACTGATGTCGGAGGGCGGGAAGCTGTTCAATATCGTTTTGATGTTTATCGGCGGCAGCCCCGGTTCCACTGCGGGCGGTATCAAGACCACATCCATCGCGGTGATCTTTTTCTATATGATCGCGTATCTGAGGGGAAAGCAGGGAGCGGAAGTGTTCGGGCGACGGATCAGCGATGATACGGTTCGGAAGGCGGTTACGGTCTTTGTGCTGAATCTGTTTCTGGCATTGGGAGCGGTTCTTATCATAAACGGCGTAGAAAAGCTGCCGATGTTGGATCTGATGTTCGAGGCTTTTTCCGCCATCGGGACGGTAGGTATGACCACCGGGCTGACAAGAGATCTCGGAACGGTGGGACGGGTGCTGATCATAGCACTGATGTTCCTCGGCAGAGTGGGCAGCATGTCCTTCGCGTTTTCGTTCTATGAGAGAAAGCCGGTGCCGAAGATACAGCTTCCGGAGGTCGAAGTGCCGGTAGGGTGATTTTTGGGAGAGAACAAAAGTGAATGGAGGAGTGAGATTATGAAATCAATTTTGATCATAGGTATGGGAAAATTCGGGCATCATCTCTGTGAGAATCTGGTGGATCTGGGGAACGAGGTGATGATCGTGGACACGAATCAGGCGGTGATGGACGATCTGATCCCCTTTGTGACCAGTGCGAAGATCGGGGACTGCACCAGTCCGGATGTGTTAAAGAGCCTGGGCGTGGGAAACTTTGACATCTGCTTTGTCTGCATCGGCACAAACTTCCAGAGTTCTTTAGAGATCACAAGCCAGCTAAAGGATATGGGGGCGAAATATGTTGTCAGCAAGGCGAACCGGGATATCCATGCGAAATTCCTTCTGCGAAACGGGGCGGATGAGGTGATTTACCCGGATCGGGACATCGCGGAGAAGGCGGCGATGAAGTTCAGCGCCAACCATGTGTTTGACTATATCGAGCTGACGCCGGAGTATTCGATTTTTGAGATTCCGACGATCCCTGCATGGCATGGAAAATCCATCAAGGAAGTAAACTGCCGTGCGAAATATCATATCAATATCATCGGGGTGAAGACGGAAGGGAAGACGAGCCTTCTGCCGGGACCGGACTATGTATTCGATAAGGATGTACACCTGCTGGTGCTTGGGCACAATCAGGATGTGGACAGACTGCTGAAGAAGATCAGGGACTGAGTTATCGTTTTTCACGGCAGGTAGTGGTGATGATCGATTGGATTGTGTAGATATGGTGTGGTTTGTGATACAATGAAGGAAGGTCTTGGAGATGTAATGGTTCATCGTGTAAGCTTTTGGCAAAAGGGGAGCGAGTTCAGGGCTTTAGAGGTGAAGGGGCATATCGACTTGCGCGATATTCCGGTGTTCCGGTAATCAATGCAATGACAGATATGAATCATCCCTGTGAGGTTATTTCAGATATGTATTCCCTGTCTAAAACCAGAGCAGATTTTACAAAGGACAAATATCTTTTCTGTGGTGAAGCCGGTGATATCGGTCGTTCCTGGAAGGAAGCATCTGTCGTTATGGGTTTCGAATTATCGCAATGCTGCCCAAAGGGATATGAGATGGAAGAGGTACAGGCATTTTATGATATAAAAGATGCTGTCAAAGATAAAGATATTATATGTACAGATTCATTGCCGACAGGCATGGCAAAGAATTTTGAAAACTGTCAGGTTAAAAAAGAAGTTATGGATATGGCAAACAAAAATGCTGTTTTAAACTCATGTCCGCCGTTTTACAGGGGTGAGGAAGTGTCCGCGGATGCAATAGATTCTGATTACTTTGTCGGCTATCAGTTTAAAAAGTATTTGTTGGAAATACAGCAGGCTGTTTTGATTTATTTTTGAGTGATAAAAAGGGAAAGAGCAGATGACAAAGTATCTGAAAAGATTGGGAATCGTAATATTACTGCTGCCGTTCGCGCTGGCGGCAGTCTGGCTGATCTATGAGATCTTCGGCATGTGTGTAAATCATATGGCAACGTGGAAACAAACCGCTTCCCTGCAGGCGGATCTGGAAAGGGAAATTTCAGATATTGAGGTGGTAAGCGTCTATTCGGAGACGGGTAATACGTCGGGAACCGGAAATCATGTGGATTGTCTGTCATCCATCGTATTTTCTACGGAAATGGAGAAGACGGAAATAGAGGATCGTATGTCGAAAGACTATGCGTTTGACGGATGGAGCAGCTATGTGGATCAGGCGGACGACGGGTATTACATGGTCTATATCAATACGTCGGCTCCGTTTGCGGACAATATAGAGGGTCATTGATTTTTCGGCTTTTTTGACAATACAGTTTCAGGGAGGAAAAGAAATCATGAAAAAACGGTTCAAAAATAGACTAAACAAATCACCGAAAAAAAATGGCTTATTACTTTGTATATGTGCTGTTTGTATTACCTTAATTTCAGGAATGTTGATCGGGTGTTCTGCAATAGAAAATGATCTACCGGAAGAAACGGTACAGATAGAACCTATAAGTCAAAGTTTAGAAGATAATACCAATACCCCAAATGGAAATATTGAGGACCTGCCGGAGCAGTCAGTAGAATTAGAGGAAAATACTTACAGATCTATACTTTTGGGGAAAAGTAATTTTATATGTACGGATTTGGCAAACGAAAGTTTAAATATCAGTGAGATAGGCCGGGCTGTTACAGATGATGACAGTGTTACAGTAAGTGCTGCAAAATTTACAATTATGGATATTGATGGTGACGGAGAAGATGAAGCTGTTCTTTGGCTACAAATAAATAATATCTCTGATTGCGGTTTTGAGATATTGCATTATCAAAATGGAGAAATCTATGGATATACATTGCAATACAGGGCATTTATGAATTTAAAAACAGACGGTACATTTTTGTTTTCAGGTGGTGCGGCTGATTCCGGAATAGGGAAAATGACTTTTTCTGAAACCGGATATAGTGTAAATACTCAGGCTTATAGTCAATCTGGATATGATACAAATAATGAATTGAATGTACAATATTTTATAAATGATGAATCTTGTTCAGAAGATGAATTTAATGATGTTTTAAACGGGCAAGAACAAAAGGCAGATGCGGAGTGGTTTGAATTGTCAGAAAACAATATAAATGCTATATTGCAATAGTCTGCCTTTAAATTGGATTAGGTATTGCGATATTACTCTTTGCTATTGTAGTTTCTCTTTGTTCATCTGGAATGGAACTGCTCTCTATTGGAATTGTGGGATTGATTTTTTCAATCATAGGATTTATGGGACGTAAATAAAATAATTTCCTGTTTGATGAATCAAAAAATCAGGATTTTATCGGAGGATAAAAAACGGATGGATCAAATGAAACCGACAAAAAGCGGATCATATTTTCATCAGATCATCAATGCCGTTTTATTGGCGGGAGTGATCATTTTTTTCATCGGCGCATATTATTGTGTGATCAAGGCGGGGATTCCCTATCAGGATGCGCCGCCGGAGTTACAGTTACAATATGCTGTCAATATGGGAATTGGAGAGGTGCTCGTAAAGAATGGTTTTCTGATCTTTGTCGGTGCGGGGATCGTCCGTCTGCTATTCAAACTGGTGTTGAAAAAGAGGCAGAGGAAATAGAAATTTGTTTACATATTGAATTTTCCTTGAAGGGGGACATCTGATGAACGATCTGTTTATACGGACAGTATTGTTCGATTGGGATAAGGTAGACGACAGTTACCTGAGGAACATAGAGGCGTTGAAAGGTATTGAGAGGCTTGATTTTCATAAGCCGATCACTTTTTTTGTCGGGGAGAACGGCAGTGGAAAATCGACGTTGTTGGAGGCGGTTGCGATAGCTTGTGGATTTAATCCGGAGGGCGGGACAAAAAATTATGCTTTTTCCACCCATGACACGCACTCGGAGTTATGTGATGCGATCAGGATTACGAGGGGATACAGGAAGGAAAAATGGGGCTATTTCCTCCGGGCTGAAAGTTTTTATAATGTGGCGATGCAGGAAGAGGAATATGCGGATGCCAGGCATCCCTCCGCTAAATACCATGAAAGGTCACATGGGGAGAGTTTTCTGGCGCTCGCCCAGAATTATCTGAGGGCGAATGGCATGTATTTTTTTGATGAGCCGGAGGCGGCATTGTCGCCTCAGCGGCAGCTTACATTGCTCATGGAAATCTACAGGCTTTTGGAAGATTTAAAGGAAACAGGTAAATAAACAGGTGAAAAACGAAAAAGAGTCAAGCGGAAAATTAGAAGGTCAGGAGAAGATGCGGCTGAATAAGTTTCTCGCTTCCTGCGGCGTATGCTCGAGGCGGGAGGCGGACAGACTGATAGAGCGGGGAGATGTGACGGTAAACGGCTTGCCTGGGGAGACGGGGCAGAGTGTTTCGGATGAGGATATTGTGTTGGTGAAAGGAGAGCGGGTTTCGGAGAAGCAGGAGCCTGTGGTGCTCGCTTACCATAAGCCGGCGGGGGTGACCTGCTCGGAGCGGGATTCCCATGCGGAGAGGCTGATCACGGATATGATAGACTATCCGGTGCGTCTGACCTATGCGGGGCGGCTGGATAAGGATTCCACGGGGCTGATTCTGATGACAAACGACGGGGATCTGATCGAGGCGATGATGAAGGGGTCCCACCGGCATGAGAAGGAGTATATCGTCACGGTAAAACATGAGATCACGCCGGAATTTCTGGGGAGCATGAGGCAGGGCGTTTACCTGAAAGATCTGCATATCAGGACGAGAAAATGCCAGATCAGGCAGGTGGATAGTGATACATTTGCCATTGTTTTAACTCAGGGAGTCAATAGGCAGATCAAAAGAATGTGCAAGGCCTGCGGGAACACGGTATCCGCCATCAGGCGGGTACGGATCATGAATATCCTGCTGGGGGACCTTGGGGAGAATGAGTGGCGGGAAATTAAAGGTGAGGAGAAGCGACGGCTGTATGAATTATCAGGACAGAAAAGACAGAATGCGGGAGCTGACCGCAAAGCTGAATGAGGCGTCCAGGGCGTATTACGCGGAAGATCGGGAGATCATCAGCAATCTGGAGTATGACGCGCTGTACGATGAACTGCGCGGGTTGGAGGAGGAGACGGGGATCGTTCTGGCGGGGAGCCCCACCGCGCGGGTGGGATTCGAGGCGGTGGAGGAACTGCCCAAGGAACGTCATGAGCGTCCGATGTTGTCCCTCGATAAGACAAAGGACAGGGAGGCGCTGGCTGAGTGGCTTGACGGGAGGGAAGGGCTTCTGAGCTGGAAGCTGGACGGGCTGACCATCGTGCTGACCTATCGGGATGGAAAGCTGTCGAAAGCCGTGACAAGGGGAAACGGCGAGATCGGGGAAGTGATCACGGGAAACGCCAGGGTGTTTCAGAATATTCCATTGCAGATATCCTATACCGGGGAGCTGATCCTGCGGGGGGAGGCGGTCATCACCTACTCCGATTTTGAGCGCATGAATGAGGAGATCGAGGATGTCTCGGCGCGGTATAAAAATCCCAGGAATCTCTGCAGCGGTTCCGTCAGACAGCTGGACAACCGGATCGCGGCAGGGCGAAATATCCGGTTTTATGCCTTCGGACTCGTGAAGGCGGAGGATGTGGATTTTGCGAACAGCAGGGAAAAAGAGTTTGCCTTCCTTTCGGAGCAGGGCTTTGAGGTGGTGGAATACTATAAAGTGACGCCGGAGACGGTGACGGAGAAGGTGGATGAGTTTGAGAAAAAGGTCAGGCACTATGATATTCCGTCGGACGGCCTGGTGCTGATCTTTGAAGATATTGCCTACGGGGAGTCCCTGGGGCGGACCAGCAAATTTCCCCGCAATGCCATCGCCTTTAAATGGCAGGACGAGATACGGGAGACAGAGCTTCTGGAGATCGAGTGGAGCCCCAGCAGGACGGGGCTGATCAATCCGGTGGCGATCTTTAAGCCGGTGGAACTGGAGGGGACCACGGTGAGTCGGGCTTCCGTCCACAATATCAGTATTCTGCGGGCGCTGAAGCTGGGGATCGGGGATAAGGTCACCGTGTATAAGGCGAATATGATCATTCCCCAGATCGCGGAGAATCTGACCGGCAGCGATACGTTGGAGATACCTTCCCGCTGTCCCGCCTGCGGCGGCGGGACGGAAGTGAGGCAGGTGGCGGATGCCGCGTCTTTGTACTGCACAAATGCGGACTGCGCGGCGAAGAAGATCAAGTCTTTCGCCCACCTCGTGAGCCGGGATGCGCTGAATATCGACGGGCTCTCGGAGGCGACGCTTGAAAAGTTTATCGGCAGAGGCTTTATCCATGAGCCGGCGGACATTTTTCATCTGGACCGGTACAGGGAGGAGATCGTGGAGATGGAGGGCTTCGGGGAGAAATCTTACCGGAACCTGATAGCGAAGGAGCCCGCCGCCGACGGGAAGGTGAGCAGCATCGAGGCGGCAAGGTATACGATACTGCCCAGATTTTTGTATGCGCTGGGCATCTCCGGCATCGGACTGGCGAACGCGAAGATGATCTGCGGGGAATTCGGGGATGATTTTGACAGGATGCTGCAGGCGGACGCGGAGAGACTCGCGGAGATAGACGGTGTCGGCGGAGTGCTGGCGGGCGCATTTGTCTCCTGGTTTCAGAATGCGGAGAATCTGCGGAAAGCCAGGGAACTCTTTGAGGAGCTTGTGATCGAGAAACGTGAGTTGGCGGAGGGTGGCAGTCTGAGCGGTAAGAATTTTGTGATCACCGGAAGCCTTACCCGCTATGAGAACAGAGAGGCCATGAAAGAGGCGATCGAAGCGAGAGGCGGCAAAGTGACAGGCAGCGTGACGAAAAAGACAGTGTGTCTGATCAACAATGATATCGCCTCTAATTCGTCAAAGAATAAGAAGGCGAAAGAGCTGGGGATTCCGATCGTGACGGAGGAGGATTTCATCAGTCAGTATATGGAGGAACATTATGCCGATCAGAGTGCAGAATAATCTGCCTGCAAGGGAGATACTGGAAAATGAGAATATATTTGTGATGGCGGAACAGCGCGCCCTGGCGCAGGACATCAGGGCATTGCAGGTGTGCATTTTAAACCTGATGCCGGTGAAGCAGGACACGGAACTGCAGATCCTGCGGGCTTTTTCCAACACGCCGCTGCAGGTGGATGTGACATTTTTGACAGTGAAGAGTCATACGTCCCAAAATACATCCGCCAACCATTTGAATACCTTTTATGTGACGATGGATGAGATCAGGGAGAGAAACTTTGACGGCATGATCATCACCGGGGCGCCGCTGGAGGAGATTCCCTTTGAGGAGGTGGACTACTGGGAGGAACTCTGTGAGATCATGGACTGGACGAAATCCCATGTGACCAGCACGCTGCATATCTGCTGGGGTTCCCAGGCGGCTCTGTACCATCATTACGGACTGCCCAAGCAGGATCTGTCAAAGAAGCTGTTCGGCGTCTACGCCCACCGGGTATCCAACCGGAAGGTGCCGCTGGTGCGGGGCTTTGACGATATCTTTTACGCGCCCCACAGTCGTCATACGGAGACACCGGCGGAGCAGATCAGGGCGTGTAGGAAGCTGAAAGTGCTGGCGGAATCCGAGGAGGCCGGGGTTTTTCTGGCGATCTCGAGGGACGGCAGGCAGATCTTTGTGCAGGGACATCCCGAGTATGACAGGGTGACGCTGCACAACGAATATATGCGGGATCTGAATAAGGGACTGCCGATCCATGTGCCCTTTAACTATTATCCGGACAATGATCATACGAAAAAACCGATGATGGAGTGGCGGTCGCACTGTAATACGTTGTATAGTAACTGGTTGAATTATTATGTGTATCAAAATACCCCGTATCTGCTTGACGAGATAGGGTTTAAGACCATGGAAGAGTGTACGATCGAGGAGAATGAGTAGAGGATGGTGGCAATTTATTTTTCGGGCACCGGAAATTCAGAATACATTTCCAGACGGTTTTCGGACCTTATGGGGGCGGAGTGTCACAGCATCGAGGAGGATGTGGATTTTGAGAGGCTTCTTTCCGGCGCGGAAACCCTAGCGGTCTGTTATCCGATTTACGGTTCTCTGGTGCCCCGCATTATGCGGGAGTTTGTGGAAAAGTATAAAAATATTATCGGAGAGAAAAAGCTGATCATTTTCTGCACACAGATGATGTTTTCCGGCGACGGCGCAAGGGCATTTGCCAGACTGATTCCGGGCTGTGAAAAAAATGTGGTCTATGCGGAACACTTCAGCATGCCGAATAATATCTGCAACTTCTTTTTGTTTCCGATACGGGACAAAGAGCGTATCCGCAAAAAGAGAGCGGCGGATAAAAAGTTGGAGAAAACTTGCCAAAATATCCGGAGGGGGATTTCAAAAAAGCGCGGATGGCATTTCTTTTCCACTGTCCTGGGAAAAACGCAGAATGTGACATTTCCCGGGATAGAGGAGAAAGGGCGCAGCGCTTTTGCCGCGGATCAGGACTGTACGGGGTGCGGCCTGTGTGTTAAGAGATGCCCGATGCAGAATCTTGAACTTGCGGACGGCAGGGTACGGCAGAAGGACAACTGCATACTCTGCTACAGGTGCGTTAATCTCTGCCCCCGGAGGGCGGCAACCGTGCTGATTCACAAGAAGCCGAAGCGGCAGTATAAAGGGATTTGCTGAAGGGACCGGATAGGATGGAGCGCCGGAGAGAAAGATAATATATGTCGGATGAAATGCTGACATGTGGGAGATGGAAAATGTGCATGGGAGAAGACAAACTGAAGGAAAAACTGAAAGAACAACAAGAAGTGTATGTTTCTTTGAAAGCGGGAAATACTGATACGGTCTGCTATAAAGAATTTCAGAACGGAGAATGGGGTACCGATGACGCTGATTATGTAAACCGCCTGCGGCTGGCATACTATCTTTTGTACTGGAAAATAAAAGATGAGGATGCGGTCGCGTATCTGTTTCAGGAGGAGCTGAAGGACAGGGAGAATAATTCTTTTCAGGGAATCGGAAGCACGATAAGGATTCTGACCATGCTGCTGCAAAGATACAATGCGGGCCATAAATATGATGATTTGTTTGAACGGGCAAAAAACGCAAATTTTGACTGTGCCTGCGGTTATGACGCGGAAGAGTTGGTGGACGAGTGGAAAGATGAGGGCAAGGACAGAGCGGACTGGAACTTGGCTAAAAGAAGCAGGCTGATGGGCTTTTATACATATCTGGGAAGAGAGGCCGAAAATGAAAGCCTCTGTCAGGAACAGCTTGCGGAAACGGTTGCGGAAGGCGGGATAAAAGAGATTATCTCCGCATACAGAGACATGATCCATCATTATCTGCGGGTGGAAGATTATGAGAGGGCGGCCTGTTACTGCAGGATTGTCATACAATCAACAGATTATAAGCAGGTCAGAAGATTAAGGCTGTTCGGGGATATTCTGGAAGGCTGCATGGAAGTTATCGCACAGAAGCCGGCAGGGACCTTTGATTTGTGGGAATGGACAAAGGGTGAACTGGAGGGAAAGCCCCGGATAAACAGGTATGGAGATCTGTATACCAAAGGGATCGCTGCGGCGAGGGCTGTGGGCGATCCCTTTGCGGATAAGCTGGAGCAGGAATATTTGGACTGGAGGCGTGAGAGTCATGAAAATCTTGTTGGGGGAAGATGATATGGAAATCAGCGCCATGTTAAAGAACTTTTTGATGACAGAAAAGTATGTAGTTATTGTGGTGTCAGATGGGGAAAGTGCTTGCGAGAAGTTCTTTTCCGATGAATTCAATCTGGTTTTGCTGGATCTGATGCTGCCCAAAAGGAACGGTATGGAGGTCATGAGGAAAATCAGAGAATCCAGTACGGTTCCTATTATTATCATTTCGGCAAAAGATACGGATTCTGACAAAACCCTGGGACTTGGGCTTGGGGCAGATGATTATATTACAAAACCATTTTCCGTGACGGAAGTGTTGGCGCGCATAAAAGCCAATATCAGAAGAACCACCCAGTATGCTGCGGGAGCTTCCATGCGGCAGCCGGTTCTTAAAAAAGGCGCCCTGACAATGGATCTGAATGCTCACTCCGTGAAAAAAGATGGCAAGGAGATCGAACTTACGGCAAAAGAGTTTGGGGCATTGGTATTGTCAAAGCTGGCAATCTATCTGTGCATATTTATGGGTTCAAAGTATATGCGGTCATCCTTTGTGATTGATTTCATTTTTGCTGATTTTTCTTACTCAGGCAAACGTAGGTGATTTTACGATGGCAGGTAACGCAGTATTTCCCCTTGTGCTTACGGTTGTGTCCCTGGGGGCGGCCGTACTGTCGATCTGCAATGTGGAGAACAAAGATTTATTGTAAATATTCGGAACCGGGACGGATGATATAGCCGGTTTTGACCGGCTTTTTATATGGGAGGGGGAAGCAGCGATGCAGGAGAGCAGACTGTTCAGGATCGTGTACTATCTTCTGGATAAGGGGCAGGCGACGGCTCCGGAACTGGCGGAGCACTTTGAGGTGTCGGTCAGGACGATCTACCGGGATATCGACGCTCTGAGTGGGGCCGGCATTCCCGTCTACGCGGAGCAGGGCAGAAACGGCGGCATCCGTCTGATGAATGATTTTGTTTTGGACAGAGTGGTGCTGTCGGAGGAGGAGAAGCAGGAAATCCTGACCGCGCTGCAGGGCATCCGTACGATGCAGAACATTGTGGGGAGCCGGACGCTGGAAAAGCTCTCCGGGATGTTTCAGCTGAGTTCAGAAAACTGGTTTGAGGTGGATTTTTCCAGGTGGGGGAACGAGGCCCCCGACAATGGGAAGTTTGAACGGCTGAGAGCGGCCATAGTCCACTGCAGAAAGGTCAGGATCCGATACGCGGGCTCCAACGGCAGTATGAGTGTGAGGAACGTGGAACCGCATAAACTTGCCTACAAAGCGAGTGCGTGGTACCTGAAAGCTTTCTGCTGCGTAAAACAGGACTGGAGGGTCTTCAAGTTAAACCGGATTCTTGATCTGGAAATGCTGGACGAAGATTTTGAATACAGAGATATCCCGGAGCCGGCAGGCGGCTTGAGGGGAGAGTACCCTGAGATCACGCTCCGCTTCTCGAGAGAGGCGGCGTACCGCGTCTATGATGAGTTTGATGCGGCGCAGATCAAACGGCAGGAGAACGGTGATCTGATCGTCTCCGAAAGAATGCCGGACGATGCGTGGCTGATCGGGTTTCTCCTGTCCCTCGGGACACAGGTGGAGGTCCTTTCGCCCGGTTATCTGAGGGAGATTCTGGCGGGGCAGGCGAAAGAGATCTATGAGATGAACAGATCCCGAATGTAATGCGGGGACAGGGGGATACGGATCATCTCTGCGTGTGAACATCTTTTCTTTCCTTCAGCGCGTATCTGCGCCTGTACTCCCGATATCTCTCCTGAAACTCTTCGTTGTCGTTGCGAACCTCGCGCAGAGACTGGTGGAGGTTCATGGTGTCGTGGGCGGTATCGATCATACACCCGGCGATATTGGAGCAGTGATCCGCCGTGCGCTTCAGGTTGGTCAGCAGATCCATCCAGGTGAATCCCGCGTCGATGGTGCAGTCTCCGTTTTGCAGACGCAGAATATGGTGGGTGCGCAGTTGTTCCTTCAGCTGGTCGATGACCTGCTCCAACGGTTCCACTTTGGCGGCGGCAGAAAGATCGTTTTGAAGGAAAGCCGTCAGGGAGAGATCTAAAATGTCGCAGACAGCTCTGGAAATAACCGCAAGTTCGTCCGCAGCCGCATCGGTAAAACGAATCTCTTTTTCTCTCAGCTCCTCCGCGGATTCCAGAATGCTGACCGCATGGTCGGCGATCCTCTCGAAATCGCCGATCAGTTTTAAAAGCTTGGCCGCTTCCCGGGTATCCGCAGCTCCGATCTGTCTTGTGCTGAGCTTCACAAGGTAAGTGCCCAAAATGTCCTCGTAATGATCTGTCTTATCTTCTTTTTCCCGAATAGATGCCGCCAGTTTCGAGGAATAGTCCTGCTGGGAAGAGAGCGCCTCCTTCAGAGAGGATACGGAGGCTTCCGCCATATCGACCGCCAGCGCGTGGCAGCGCTCCAGGGCGATGGAGGGAGTGGCGAACAGGCGCTCGTCCAGTTCCTCAAATATTTCCGGCTGCCTGGTCTCGGGAACAAGGATGCTGACGAACCGCTCTAAAAAGCCGGACAGCGGAAGCATGAGAATGGTACACAGAACGTTAAACACCGAGTGAGCCACGGCAATGCCAACCAGGGAGGCCGGTTTGTCAAGCAGTGCGGGGGTAAATACGGCCCGCAGCAGACAGAACACAGCAAGCCAGACTGCCGTACCGATGACATTAAAAGAAAGGTGGACTAACGCCGCCCGCTTTGCATTTTTGTTGGCGCCTACGGAGGAGAGCATGGCAGTCACGCAGGTGCCGATATTCTGTCCCATAATAATGGGTATGGCTGCGCCATAGGAAACCTGTCCGGTGACAGCCAGTGCCTGTAAAATGCCCACCGAGGCGGAACTGGACTGGATGACTGCCGTGAGAATTGCACCGGCAAACACGCCGAGCACCGGGTTTTTGAACACGAGAAACATCTGCTGGAACGCCGGGACGTCCCGCAGGCCGGATACCGCGCCGGACATGGTTTCCATTCCGAACATCAGGGTGGCGAAACCCAGCAGGATCATGCCGGTATCTTTCCTCTTTGCATTCTTACAGAACATATAAAAGATGATACCGATCAGAGCCAGAACAGGGGTGAAGGAGGATGGTTTGAGCAGTTGGACAAACAGATTCCCGCTGTCGATCCCCGCAAGGCTGAGGAACCATGCCGTGACTGTGGTGCCGATGTTGGCTCCCATAATGATGTTGATAGCCTGCTTCAGCGTCATGAGACCGGAGTTGACAAAGCCCACCACCATCACCGTAGTGGCGGAGGAACTCTGTATCACCGCCGTGACCCCCAGACCGGTCAGGAGCCCTGCCAGTTTGCCGGCTGTCAGTTTTTCCAGGAGGGATCGGAGCTGTCCGCCTGCCCGCCGCTCCAGAGCCTGCCCCATCAGACTCATGCCGAACAGAAACAGACTCAGTCCGCCGATCAAAGTGAGCGCATCGAAAACATTCATTGTCTTTCACCCCTTTTTACTAAATTTTTATTTTATTTTAACAGTCGAATGTAAAATTTATTATTAGTATTGTGTAAAATCTGTGTAAAATTCTACCGATATGGGGAAGAATGTGAAAAGTATAAGATGAAAAGTTTATTGAGTTTTGTGTTCATCCATACTATAACCCGTGTTTGCCACTTATAAGGTCTAAAATGGAGCCACAACGGCTCCAT
>CANRWP010000065.1 GCA_947643595.1 uncultured bacterium
CGTAATTGTTGTTCTGCCCGTAGTAAGGCTGTCCGCCGCCGTAATTGTTGTTCTGTCCATAGTATGGCTGTCCGTTATGATAGCCTGGATTTTGTCCGTAATACGGTTGTTCGTTGCCATAGACCGGATTTTGCCCATAGTATGGCTGCCCGTTATTGTACTGCGGATTATCTGCGGCTGACTGATTATCCATATTCTGTGCGGGAGCAGTTTCCTGATTTTGCGAGACCGGATCGAGTTTCGGGTCTGTATTATGATTCAATTCACTCATTGTGATATTGCCGCCTTTCTGTGTGATATTATATAACAGTATAAGTCCGCCTGAAAATTAGTGCAAGGATATTTCATAAAAGTTGCGTGAAGGTTTTGTCCGTGATCACCTTCCGGTGTCAATGTTTCGGACGATCTGTTTCGCCACATCCGGTTTGTTCATGGTGTAGATGTGGATGCCGGCCACGCCGTTCTGCAGAAGATCGCGGCACTGGCGGACGGCGTAATCGATACCGGCCCTGTACATATCCTCAGGGGAGTCCCCGTAGGAGGCGATGATGTCGGAGAGCGCTTTCGGGACGGAGGAGCCGGAGAGGGTGATGGAGCGCCCGATCTGCCCGGCGCTTGTGATCGGCATGATGCCCGCATGGATCGGGGCGGTTATGCCCTTGCGCGCGGCTTTCTCCCGAAACTCGTAAAAGAAGTCGTTGTCAAAAAACAGCTGGGTGATGAACTGTGTCACGCCCCTGTCCTGTTTTTCTTTCATGTGCATCAGGTCTGCCTCCTTGCTGAAAGATTCAAAATGCTTTTCGGGGTAGCAGGCGCCCCAGATCTCAAAGTCTGTATGCTCTTTCAGAAAGTCCACAAGGTTTGAGGCGTAGGTAAATTCCCTGCCGTTATACTGTTCGTCCGACATGTCTTTCGGACGGTCGCCGCGGAGGGCGAGGATGTTGGTGACGTTGTGCTTTTTAAACTCCCCGCACATTTTCCGGATGTCCTCCTTTGTGCTGCCCACGCAGGTCAGGTGAGCCATGGCGGTGATGCCGAGTTCGTTCTGTATATAGGAGGCGATCTCCACGGTGCTTTTCGAGCGGCTTCCGCCTGCGCCGTAGGTGACGCTGATAAAATCGGGATCGGTCTCGGCCAGTTCCTTTGCCACGCGGAAGGCGGAGGAAAATTCGCTGTCCTTTTTCGGGGGAAATATCTCCATGGAGATCTGTATTTTATTCATATATAAGATTCCTTTCGTGGATCGTTCGTATTTTTCAAAAAATTATAGCACATTATGTGTTTGAGGACAAGAAACAGAGTGTGGGGCAGGAACAGGATGCCTGAAACCGGTAAAAAGAATCGGCTGTGCACTATGTCTGCTGCTCATCTTCAAAAGCCCAGAGGAACATATCCGTGTCCCGGAGTCCGGCGGGCCTGTTCTGGTTGAACTCCCTGATCCGCGCGCGGGGGCTGTCGTCCCCTTCTGCGCAGTACCACTGGAATTCATTCAGGAGAACCTCACGGCTCTTCCCTGCATTCTCATGAAAGTGGAGACCCAGCCGGAACGCGCCCCGCACATCCCCGTAAAATTGACTCAGGTGCTCTTCATCCAGGCGGAGATAGTCGAAGCAGAAGAGGCTTTGTGTGTTCTCAAACTTCTTTTTCGCTTTCACCGCAAGGCCATACTCCTTCTGCGCGTCGTTGAGGGCCTTTTTCGCGTCAGCGATATTTTTCTGGAGCTTTTTGATGTGGTCGGCATCGCGCTGCTTCCTGTGTTCGCGTTCATACTTCTCCCTGGACTCCTGCGCGCCGCTATGAGCCTTTTCGGCTTTTTCCAGGGCGGCTAAACGCTTCTTCTCCTCGTGGCAGTATGCCTCCTCGTAAAGAGCCTTCCCCGCCAGAAAAAAGACGCAGCCGCTGTAGATATCCATCGCCAGCGGAATGCTAAGGGGCATCTCTTCACTCCCTTTCAGGGCATTTTGCAGCGCGTCGATCTGACCCGGATCCAGCATGCAGAACCCGGAGCGGTTCAGGTGCCAGCCCTCCGGGGCAGCAGCGCCGGCCAGGTCTTTTTTATAAAACTCATAACCCTGCGGGCAGCTGCAGTACGCTTCCAACAGTCCCAGGGAGAAGTCCCGTTTCCTCCGGGGACCTGTGGTGAAGGGCTCCATCCTGGCTTTATCCCCCGCCTTTTCCCGGTCCTCCGGCTTGAGCAGGGGATATCCGCCGTCCTGCAGCCAGGTCTTGATCCTGATGTGGAGCGCCATCCGCTTCATCAGGCCGGTCAGCCAGGGCAGATAATCCACCAGCTTCGTGTCATTTTTGATCTTGACACGACGTTTCAGACCGTGCAGCCGATCGGCGATCTCGGTCCCTCCCGTCTCCTGTTCCCTGTGCATCTTTTCTGCCAGCTCCGCCAGATCCTTTTTCAGCTGTGCCGGCTTAAACGTCTTTTCCCCGTCCTGCAGGCCTCTCCGCAGCAAAAGATTCAGATCCTTGCGATGATCCCACATGCTGGTATCCTTATAATAGATGTCGCGCTTCGCCAGATACTCCACCAGCCAGAAGTAGTATTCCGTATCTGAGATCAGCCCTGCCCGGTAGCCCGCGTCATTCAGCCAGAGCTCCGCCCAGAAATCCCGGCGGGAACCGTCGGGCGCCTCTCTCAACAGTTTGTGCTTTGCCTGCTCCGGGTGCGCCCTCAGAGTCCCGGCTAACCGGGCCCTGATCTCAGGCTCGTCCTCTGGCTGCGGGCCTCCCCTCATGGATAGTTCCGGGAGATGCTCCTCCAGAAGCTTCGATACGCCGTCCGCCCAGAAGTATCGGTACAGGAAGGACTGCACCCCATCTCTGGTGTATTCGAGGATCAGATCCCGGTAGAAGCGGTCGCGGATCGTGTTCACAGGTCTTTCCATTGCAATCCCCTCCCATAGATCTTCGCCTGCCGAAGAGGCCCCTCGCAGACGCGGCTGTACACATCCAGCGCTTTCTCCGTATCCGCCAGAGGGGCGGTCTCCCGCTGGGCCAGATACAGATTCACGATATCCTCCAGCTCCTGGCAGAAATCCCGCAGGATCTCCGTCTCCGCCCCCTTAAAGAGCTCCTCAAAGCGCTGGCAGGCGGAGCAGTACTCGCCCATATCCTCAAAGCGCAGGATCAGCTGCAGCAGGTTCCAGTTTCTTGCTTCCAGCTCTCCCTGATACTCATTTTCGGCTTCCACCCATGAGGGGTCGTCATAGTACTCATCGTCATCGTCATAGTCGTAGTCGTAGTCCCCGTCCTCATAGAGATCCTCAACGTCCATGCCCGGCTCGCCCGTTTCCTCTATCTGTTCCGCCGTCTCCAGCTCTTCCTCCTCCTGCGGCTCTTCTGCCTCCTTCGATGGAATCGTCTCGCTGTAGAGCCGGTTTTCAGCCCTCATGTACGGAGGGGTCAACGCCCAGTCGTCCTCCAGTCCCCTGACATTCAGCTCCTGAAAGGTAATGTAGTGGTTGATGGGAGAATAGAGATGGAAGCCAAAGTGCTTGTCATAGCCATTGTGCGGCTCGTTCTGGCGGCTATTGTCCGGCCCGTCTGTGATACACCAGCTTCGGGAGAACCACTTCGCCTGCTCCAGCAGAAAGGCAAAGTCGGTCCGCGCCTTTCTCTCGCTGCCCCAGACATAGAAGTAGCCATCCTGGTACAGGCTGCACCGCATGGTCAGATAGAGGTACAGACCGTACAATTCCCGCCGCGTCCGGAGATAGGACTTAGCCCAGCCCGCCTTGGGGAAGCGCACGTACTGCTTCTCCTCCCAGAGGGAGAGCATCTCCTCCACCAGGCTGTGGAGCTTTTCCGGAGAGAATTCTCCCTTTTTGTCCGTGATCTCCCGGCGGAAGGAGTAGTCATGGCCCTTCATGCGGCGCATGAGCTCGTCCGCCGCATCCTGCAGGCACTGCAGGTTTTTTTCATAGATATCCAGCTTTTCCTTCGATAGTTTCATATATATTCACCGTTCCTTTCCTGAAATGTGGATGGCGCGCGGGACTGCCCCCGCACGGTCATCCTAGCACAAGTCTAGCAAAACGTCAAGAATTGGTTCGTAATTTTTACAAACAAAAATAGGGACAACCACATTGCACTCCTTTAAAATCCGTGTTATGATGGGAAAACAGATATCACACATGAAGAAGAAACCGGAAAGGAAAACTGCAAGATGAACGATAACGACAGATTAAGACTATACGTCCTCGCTCATTCTCGAGATCAAAAAATATGGAAAACATTTGTGTACATACGGAAGGACATCCGCAGCAAATATCATATTCCAACAACACCCGACGGCATATGGCCGGCCGAGATATTGTATGCGCTCTGTATTCTCTTTTCACTGGAGAAAACGGAGCTAGACAGATTTATGAGTGCAGCGGAGATCGAAAAATATGAAGTGCTGAAGACTTCTGCGGAAGAGAGCCTCCGTTCTTCTGCCAAGTGGGATACCTTCCCGTTTTATGAGATGCGTAAGCTGCTTGAAAAGGATTTTAATTATATCAATCGAACTGTTGGTACTTTCCGCACAACGGATCAGACAGATAAAACGGTGGATATCGATCAAACGGATTTTTTTTCAAAGCTTGAGAATGAGACAATATCTGCAGCGGATATTTCCGAATACAGCGTGATTTTAAAGCTGACATACATGGCGGGGGGGATATTTTTTAAAACCCTGGGAATTCGCAGCCTGATAGAGCATTACCGGACGAAATCCGCTGAGAGCGCATCTCCTAAAAAGAGTCTTGACGACATACTGTCCATGAAGAAAAATCTTCGGAATCAGCTGATGAAGGATGTCAGGGGGCAGGATACGGCGGTGGAAAAGTTTGTGGACGGCTATATCCGCTATCGGCTTCGGGGAAAGCTGCTCGGAAAACCGGCAGGGATCTTTCTCTTTGCGGGACCTCCCGGAACCGGTAAAACCTATCTGGCGGAGAAGTTTGTGGAACTCATGGCGGATGAGGGCTATCGATACAAGCGCTTTGACATGGCGGCTTACGGAAGCAGCAACAGCGACAATATAACAGGATTGGTCGGCTTTGAACGATCGTGGAGAAGGTCGGAACCCGGCCTGCTCACCGGTTTTGTCAAAGAGCACCCCAAATGTGTTCTGCTTTTTGACGAGATAGAGAAAGCGTGCCCGGGAGTCAGACTGCTTTTTCTGAGCGTACTGGAGGGAGCGGTTCTCACAGACAAATATTATGATGAACAGGTTTCCTTTGAAGATGCGATCCTTGTTTTCACCACAAATGAGGGCAAGGACCTTTACGAGGACAATCGCGGAGCGAATCTGACCGCACTGCCGGATTCCGCTGTGATGGAAGGCCTTCAGGCGCCGCCGTCACAGTTTCCGCCGGAGCTGATCTCCCGCTTTATGTCCGGGACGATCGTTATGTTCAATCACCTGAACTATTTTGATCTGTCGGCTATCTTTAAGAATTCTGTGGATAAGACTGTCCAGCAGATCCGTGAAAGCAACGATCTGCATATCGGTTTTCGTTATTCCTGGGAAAAGCTGGCGAGACTCTATCTCCTGGGCAAGGGGAGCAATATTGACGCCCGTTTCGTCAGTTCAAATACCAAAAAGACAGTAGAAAACTATTTTCTGGAGGCGATGGAATTTATAAGAGAAGAGTGCTTCAGAAGCCTGAAAGAATTGAGGGTAGTCTCCGTCTCGGTAGAACCTTCCGGCGAGTTTCGGAAATATTTTGAGATGAGGTACAGGCCGCGGATCCTCGGATATATAAATAGAAGCGCGGAGGTATACGCCGGGGAGATTCCACAACGGTACGGCAGATCTCTCCCCCAAAGAGGACTGAAAAAATTACAGCAGCGGGCGGACTGTGTCTGGGCGGAGACAGGTGAAAGTTTCAAAGAATTTCTTCTGAACTGTAATTGGAACAGCGAAAAAAGAAAGGACAGATTCGACGCGGTTTTGATCGATCTGGCAGGCGGACCGGGGGATGAGGACACGGCGGAAGGATATGCGTGCCTGAAGAGCGCAGCGGAGGAAAATCTGGATATTCCCATAATCGTCGTTTCCAGAGGGGAAGCCGCGAAAAAGAAAACGCAGGCTTCACTTGCGGAGCAGGGCGCCACGGATTTCGTGCGGGGAATATGGTGTGATCCACAGGAAACGGTTAAAAACGATCCGGACATCCATCGCTGCGAAGACCGGGAAGAAAAGATCCTGGCGCTCGACTGGAAGGAACTGAAGAACATTTTTGACAGACAACACTTTGTCAGGATGGCCGCTGAGCTTGTCCGGAAAGGCGAACGGCTCTCCAGCGAAGTCACCTATCGTTATAAAAAAGAAAGCGGGGAACTGGAGATCTGTTTCGGCGGACTTTGCGCAAAACCGGCGACGGTGGAAAGCGCTGCGTCCAGACGGCTGGACAAAAAATATCTGTTGGTAGACAGACCCCGGGTGTCATTCGAGGAAATCTATGGCAATAAAGAAGCGAAGGAAGAGGTAAAACGCTGTATCGACAATATCCGCCACCCTGAGAGATATACGAAGCTGATGACGGGGATTCTGTTGTATGGCAAACCGGGCATGGGGAAAACCATGTTCGGCAAAGCCATGGCCTACGAATCTCACGCTGCATTTATCTCCGTGGTGGGATCGGATTTTCTAAACGGAAACGGTGTGTCAAAAATGGAGGAAATATTCCAGACGGCGCGTCGGAGAGCGCGCCGGGATAAAGCCTGCATTCTGTTTATCGATGAGTTTGACGCCATCTCCAAAGACAGAGGTGGCCGATTGGAACATTATCAGGAAATCGTGCTGGAAAAATTTCTCAAGGAAATGGACGGGCTCGAGACAGATAATCACGGCGTCTATGTGGTGGGGGCCACCAACTATCCCCTCGAAAATCTGGACAGGGCAGTCACGAGAAGATTCAGCGTCAGGATACCTTTCCCTTATCCTGTTATGGAGGAACGCTTTACCTATCTCAAAAACATATTAAATAAGAATAAACAGACAAAACATATTTCTGACAGTGACATCAAAACGTTGAATCGAATGATGCTGACGTTCGGCGACAGGATAAGGAGCTACGCGGAAATCGGAACTTTTATCGAAGAATCCATTGCCGCCGCGATACATCTCCATAAAACGGTCGATATGAGATTTTTGCTGGAACGGATCAACAGGATGGCCGGACCGGCCCGACAGGAGAACGACCCGGAAAAATACTTGTCCACCGCTTTTCACGAAGCAGGACATGCCGTGCTGCAAAACTATTTTGGTCTGGAAGTGGATTATGTGACGATCGTATCCAGAGGAATGTACGGAGGTTATTCCTCGGCATGGCCGAAATATCACACCGGTCAGGATTTCTTAAATCAGATATGTACCTTCCTCGCGGGGCGCGCTGCCGAGATGATCTATCTGGCCAACTGCGGAGAGGATTACAGACAGGGCGTCAATACAGGGGCGGAAAATGATTTACAAAAGGCTGCCCGGATCGCCTGTGATTATGTCTGCCGCTATGGTCTGGACGAGCGTTTTATAGCGATACCCGGAATATTTACTTTACAGAGCGGCGCTTTCCCTGAGTCCATAATGCCGGAGTCCGAGAAGGAGGCCGTCTGGACATCCGTAAAGGAGATACTTGCGCAGCAGCAGAAACGTGCGAGAAGATTGCTGAGCGAACGTTGGTCCGAAGTGTTCGCCCTCGCAATCTCGCTGTTTTCCATGAAAGAACTGGATCACAAAACAGTCACGGAAATTATTGAGAGAAAACTGCCCTATGTGGAGGAGAGCTGTTTTTTGGATTCCGATGATGACTACGTGACGGCAACATGGACGGCATCGGAAAGTGAGGAAATTCTTTTGGGATATCCTGTTTATCCTTTCACCCGGATGAGTATACCATCGGAAAAAACAAACCTGACAGGGGCGGATGGCAGACATTATTATTACGCGGTCAAAACAGCAAGAGAAGGCCTGCATATCCATGAAAAGCTGCAGGATGCTTTCGATGAGGCGTTTGTGAACCAGGCATACTGCCGCCGGTTTAAAACCAGAAAAGCTGCGCAGGAGTATCTGGAGATGCTGGAGGTGACAGCTTTACGTCAAAATGGGGAATACTTTCTGGGGGTTCGGGCGGATGCTTTCGCCGAAATGACAGACAGTAATATACCGGTAAAATATCTGATGGATCTGAAAGGAGAAAAACTTGAACAATGGCAGAAAACAGCGGCCGAAGAGGGAAAGCCTCTGGCGCGGCGCGTGATCGAGGAGGCGGAGATGTTTTTGGAGACATTTGAAAATGTCCATATGGTCATCCGGATATACGGTAATACGCTCCGGGATGAATTTCTCCGCTGTCTGGACGCCAGGGAAAAGGAAGGATCCGATGGAACGGGCATCGCGGAAATTTAAGTTGTAATGTATATAGGTAGACATTAGAGCCGATCTGAGAGACAGTTTTCAGATCGGCTTTTACTTTGTCTAAAAGACTCTGGATAATTTGTAAAAATTACAAATTGATTGGAGCTTCCTGATATACTATCCCGTGTAAGGCACACATCACGAAAAACAAAACGGCCGGCCGAAGAGATATGTTCTTCGGGGAAGGCCTGTTATGTAAGAGAGGAGGAATCATTATGTATATCGCAAACGAAGCAAGAATCATCAAAGAATCATCCCACGGCTACGATCTCATCCCCATCCAGGATGAGATGCTGTCCCGCCGGGAGGTAGAGCTGGTGGGGGAGGTGAACGCGGACTCGGTAAATGCCCTGATCCGCCAGCTGCGCTACCTGCAGAGTAAGGACCCGGAAAGTCCGATCACCCTGTATATCAACAGTCCGGGAGGCAGCGTGGACAGCGGCATGGCGCTCTACGATGTGATGCAGGCGGTGAGCTGTCCCGTCCGGACAGTCTGCGTGGGGTTGGCGGCCTCCATGGCGGCTCTGCTCTTTGTCTCCGGCAGCAGACGCGACATGCTCCCTCACAGCCGCATCATGATCCACGACCCGCTGATTCCTCAGACCGGCGGCAGCGCCCTGAAACTGAAAGCGATCAGCGACGACCTGATGGAGACAAGACAGATCATCGCCAGGGTCATCGCGGAGCACTCCGGCAAAAGCATGGAGGATATCCTGGCAAAGACCGCCACCGACAGCTACTTCCGCGCGGAGGAGGCCGTCGAGTTCGGCCTGGCGGATCACATTATCACAAGTCTGGTGGAAAGCCATTGAGAAAGGAGAAAAACATGTATTATCCCGTGAAATCCAAACGTATTCTTGCGAAGGACATCTTCGCTGACAACAACACCTGGGCCACAGGGCTCAACAACAACGACCTGATCATCGGTCCTGCCGGCGCCGGAAAGACCAGAGGCTATGTGACGCCGAACATCCTCCATGCGCAGGAGAATCTGGTCATCGCCGACACCAAGGGAAACCTCCGGAAGAAGTACGGCGGGCACCTGGAAAAGAGAGGCTACACTGTCATGCATCTGGATTTCACAGATGTGGCCGCCACTTCCTTCGGTTATAATCCCCTGTCCTACATCCGGAAGTGTTCGGACAGCGAATTAAACCGGGACGGCGATAGTTATAATGAGCAGGATATCAAGAAGGTGGCACAGGCGATCTGTCCGGTCCAGAGCCAGAAAGATCCCTTCTGGGATGTGGCGGCTCAGATGTATCTGGAGGCGATCCTGCTCTTTATCATGAACGAGCTGCCCGAAGAACAGCATGATCTGTGCGAAGCCTATACCTTCCTCGCCAACATGAACAGCGAGGAGCTGGAAAATATGATCGAGGAGGAAATCACTACGAATCCGAACAGCGCTTTCGCGCGAAAGATCCGGATGATCCGGCAGAATTCGAAAGCGGAGAAGATGGACGCCAGCATCAAGGGCGTTCTTGCCCAGCATCTGGATGTGGTGGCCTACTCCGGCGTGAAAAGGATGTTCCGCATGGAGCCCCAGGTGGACATGGACGCCTTCCTGCATGGAAAGACGGCACTGTTTTTATCTGTCAGCGACTCCGACCGCAGCCAGGATATCCTGATCAACCTCTTCTACACACAGGCGCTGCAGTACCTGATGGCAGCTGCAGACCGTCGGCCGGACAGCCGGCTCCCGATCCCGGTGCGCTTCATCCTGGATGATTTCAGCACCAACACCGTGATCCCGGATTTCGACAAGATCATTTCCGTGATCCGCTCCCGGGAGATCTACGTGAGCCTGATCGTCCAGAGCCTCTCCCAGCTGGAGGGCCTCTACGATCACGCCAGGGCGCAGACTATTATCAACAACTGCGACCACTGTCTGTATCTGGGCGGAGCGGACACCCAGACGGCCCGGTACTTTGCCGAGAAGTTCAACTGTCAGGTTTCCACGGTCTTAAATCTTCCGCTGGACAGTCTGTTCATCTTCGCCCGCGGCAGTGAACCCAGGCGGGCGCAGAAGTATGATTTGGATCAGGATAAGGTTTACCGCGGCCTGATGCGGGCGTCGGAGGGACGCCCGGAAAGGAGTGACTATGAAAAATAAGGGCAGAACGCTGCTGACACTCACAGAACGCCTGGATCTGGCATCCGGATCCAGGGCGGCTTCGCCCGAGGCCGCCGCCAAACTGGTACAACGGTTTTCTAACATCCGCGCACAGTGGCTCTTCTTCGGAAGCGCCGATGTGGACATCCTGAGTGGACTGACCGGAAAATTCTGGGAGCATCCGGCTGTGGACATGAGCACTTACCGCGGTTTTTGCCACAGCTTTCGGCTGGCAATAAATTATGACAACGACTTCTTTCCGCCCCCTACATTCCGAAGAGAAACGACAACGCGTATGAACCGGTCTGGGGCGTCACGACAAACAACGCCATGGTCATGCTGGGACTGATGCTGCTCGACCACGCCAGGGGCCAATTGATACCCAGGGACTTTTACCACTGCATGCGGATGACCCTCGGACAGTATCTGGATGCCCTGGTGGATCTGAGTTTCCGGAAGGACGGGACACAGGATCAGTTCCGCAGCAACACCTGGCAGTTTTGGAGAGAGGTGCTCCTGAAAGACTATGACGGTTCAAAGCCTCTGGCGGAGGCATTGGAGGACATCCTGAAGCGCTACCTTACCGCATGGCAGGAGTTTGATCATCTGGATCATATCCTCCGCTGCACGGGCGATCTCTCCTGCTGTCTGGAAAACGGGAGAATCAGCGCGCCGGCGGGGGCGGATCTGCCCGATCCCGGCAGCGAAAACGCCGCTCCGGGGACGCTGCGCAGCCAGGTTTTCCTGTCAGAGCGCGACTACCGCCCTGAGACCCTGCGGGCGCTGGCCGAAAAGTCACCCTCCCCTGATCTCCGGGAGCTCCTGGAAAAGTATAGCTCTGAGGAGCGGCTTGCATCCGCCATGCGGGAGATCAATATGGCGGTGACAGATCTGTATCTCCTCTGGGTAGAGCCCTATCTGCAGATGGAGGAATATCACTATGAAAAACATTTGTAATATTTACAAATGAAAAACCGGAAACCGCTATACTGTTTCTTGTAAGGCAGGCGCCTTGAAAAACGAAGGAAGGGGCAAAGAAAGAGTCAACCATATGAAGGAGGAAGAAAAATGGAAACAGGAAAGAATGTTATGAAGAAAACATCACTCAGAGACCGGATGGAGGACTGGAGCAAAATTGAGGAGACTCTGCGGGATACCACGGAGCTTTCCGCCAAAAATTACGGCAGGCAGAACGCGGTGGCATATATCGTCTATATGATGGCGGGAAGTTATTTCGGTTCCGGTACATCGAACAGCAGATTCCGAAATCTTTATTTGAATTACGCGGAGATGCCGAAAGAGAAGCAGTACGAGAATGAGCGGCGTGTTATCGATTCCGTAGAAGAGCTTGGGGCGGAGTTTCTGCAGAAAATAGCTGCTCTTCGCTGTAAGGCGGTCTGCAGACGCTTCGGAGAAGAACTCCTGATGGAGTTTCACACCGGCGGCTTTGGAGGGCTCCGTTTTCAAATTGAAAGGAACGGCAATTTCCGGCTTTCCCCTCTGTAGGGGAAGCCGGAAACAAGAAAATCCACACTCTTTTCAACTCAGGGAAAATATGTTAGACTATGTGTATTGTGCGGCGGCAGTGTTCTGTAAAAATCCGCCGGGGAACACAGAGGGTTATTGCAACGGAAATACTGCGGAAAAGGAGAAGCCATGAGTAAGATTTTTAAGTTTCATAACGACGTGGATACAGACCAGATCATAGCGTCACAGTATCTGCTTTTGCCGAGTGTTGAGGATATGAAGGGGTACACCTTTGAGTCGTTGGACGGGGAGTTTGCCGGGAAGGTGAAGCCTGGCGATATCATCGTGGCGGGCGAGAACTTCGGCTGCGGTTCGTCGAGGGAGCAGGCGCCGAGCGTGCTGAAGGCGCTTGGCGTCAAGGCTGTTGTGGCAAAGTCCTTTGCAAGAATCTTTTACCGGAACGCGATTAATATCGGGTTGCCGGTGCTTGTCAGCAAGGATTTTTACGATGTGGCGAAGGCGGAGGGAGACGCGGAACTGGATCTGGCGGAAGGGACGATCGAGTTTGAAGGCGTCACCTACACCTGTACGAAACTGCCGCCCTATATGCAGAATATACTGAATCAGGGCGGATTGATCGCGTCGTTGAATAAAGAATAGATGAGCCGGCAGGCGAATCTATTCGCTCAGGGGCAATTTGCGGGAGCAAATCGAACCTGTTCCCGTAAATAGATGAGCCGGGCAGGCGAATCTATTCGCTCAGGGACAATTTGCGTAGCAAATCGAGCCTGTTCCCGTAAATATGGATTGGAGGAATAGACAATGGGTATGACAATAGGAGAAAAGATCATCGCGCGGGCGGCAGGGGTGCCCTGTGTGAAGCCCGGTGAGATACATACGGTAGATGTGGACTATCTGATGAGCAACGACGGTACGACGCATCTGACTATCGATATGTTTTACAATCAGTTGAAGAATCCGCGGATCGCGGATAAGGATAAGCTGGTGTTTATCATCGACCACAATATTCCGGCGGAAAATCCGAAGACCGCCGCGGCGCACAAGAAGATGCGGGAGTTCGCGAAAAAGTATGACATCGCGTTCTACGAGGGGAAGGGCGTCTGCCATCAGATCATGCTGGAGGATTTTGTGGAGCCGGGACAGTTTATCATGGGGGCGGATTCCCACACCTGTTCCTACGGGGCGGTGGGCGCTTTCGGGACCGGGATCGGCTGTACGGACTTTCTGTATGCCATGGTGACCGGTAAGTCCTGGGTGCTTGTGCCGGAGACGATCCGTTTTAATCTGACGGGGAAGCTCAGGGAGGGCGTCTATCCGAGGGATCTGATCCTGACGATCATCGGAGATATCGGCGCCAACGGCTGCAATTATAAGATCATGGAGTTCGCGGGCGAGGGTGCCCATGGCTTAAGCGTGAACGACAGGTTCGTGCTCTGCAATCTGGCGGTGGAGGCCGGCGCAAAGACCGGCATCGTGGAGCCGGATGAGAAAGTTGTGGAATTTATGAAGGAGCATGGAAGAAGATATGACAATCTCTACCGGAGTGATGAGGATGCTTCTTTTATGCAGGTATATGAGTATGATCTCTCGAAGATAGAGCCGGTGGTGGCAGAGCCGCATTTCGTGGACAATGTGAAGCCTTTGGCTCAGATGGACGAGGTCAGGATCGACGAGGCGTTCCTGGGTTCCTGCAACAACGGGCGGATCGATGAACTGCGGGTGGCGGCGTCCATCCTGAAGGGGAGAAAGGTGCACCCGGATGTGCGTTTCCTGATTACGCCGGCGTCCAACAGCGTCTATCTGCAGGCGTTGGAGGAGGGGCTTGTGGATATCTTCCTGGAGGCGGGCGCGATGATGATGAATCCCAACTGTTCCGTCTGCTGGGGAAGCTGTCAGGGCGTCATCGGGGAAGGAGAGGTGCTGATCTCCACCGGAACGAGAAACTTTAAGGGGCGCGCGGGGCACAAGGATTCCAAAGTGTATCTGGCTTCGGCGGCGACGGTGACGGCTTCGGCGGTCGCGGGGAAGATCGTGGGACCGGACGTGATATAATAGCAATAGCTTCCGGCCCAAGCCGGAAAAAATCGCAATGGAGGTATCAACATGGAAAACGGAACCATCAAGACCACAACGGTCGCCTTCCTTGACAAGGACGGCGCCGGGTGCACCGAGGAAGGGCTCGACCTGGTCAAGGGAGACATCGACGAGCTGTACCCCGAGGAGAAGGGCCGGCCCGTCGTCGCCGTCATGGGCTGCACAGCGAACGACCCTGTAGCCCTGGCCGCGATGATCCGGTTCGGCGACTGCCGCTACGCCGTCATCCGGAAAGGCGAAGCCGTCCGCATCATGGGTCCGGACTTTATGGAGGATCTCGCCGACGTGCTGGGAGAGGCTAAGGACGGCGAGACGTCATGGGACGTCGCCATCGAAGGAGTCGACTGGGAAGGGACCGCGCAATGAGCCGGCGGCCGGTCCGCTGTAACGACTGGGCGCGCCGTTACGGATCAGACCCGTCAAAAGCCACAGGCGCTATAGTCGAGGACAGCATCCGGAAAGGCGTGATGGACTCCATCGCGGCGTTGAACTGCAGCTGACGCACACAGTCGAAAGCAATTGTCATGAAATACGATGCTGATGAGGACGGCGAAGATGGGAACAAAGGCACCTGGTGGCTGCGATACTATGGACACTTTCTGCTGTATCCGGCCGATATTTTGATTGCGGACAGACTGATAAATGGAAAGCCTGAATAAGATAGGAGAGGTAGATATATGACACAATTTACAGGAAAAGTATGGCTCCTCGGGGATGATATCGATACGGATATCATTATTCCGACGGAGTATCTGGCGCTGCCGGGCGTGGAGGATATGAAAAAGTATGCGTTTTCGCCGCTGAGGGAGGAGCTGGCGGGGCAGATCAGAGAGGGCGATATCATTGTGGCGGGGAAGAATTTCGGCTGCGGTTCATCGAGGGAACAGGCGCCGGAGATCATCAAGCATCTCGGGGTGCGGTGCGTGATCGCCAAGTCTTTCGCGCGGATCTTTTTCCGGAATGCCATCAACAACGGGCTGTTGCTGATCGAAAATCAGGAGCTCAGGGACCATGTGGCGGAGGGGGATGTGATCACCGTGACGATGGGTGAGAAGATCCAGGCGGGCGGCAGGGAATACCTGATCGCGTCCCTGCCGGAGAATCTGATGGACATTTTGAATGCAGGCGGGCTTGTGAAGGCGATGCAGGCGAGAAACGGGGTGTGAGCATGGGACATACATTGATTGAAAAGATCGTGATGAGAAATACCGGGGAGCCTTCCGTGTCGCCGGGGGATATCAAGACGGTGAAAGTGGATAGGGTGATGATCCACGATATCTTTATTCCGTTTGTGGTGGATAAATTCCGAGAGATGGGCTTTTCGAAGGTCTGGGATCCCGACAGGGTGGTGCTGATCTACGATCATCTGGTGCCGACCAGCGCGGTGGAGGATGTGAGGCATTTTAAGATCGGGGACGCTTTTGTGAAGGAGCAGGGGCTTACCCATTTCCATCGGGCGGACGGCATCTGCCATCAGCTGATGCCGGAGATGGGGTACGCGAAGCCGGGGAATATCGTGTTCGGGACGGATTCCCACACGACGACCTACGGGTGCGTGGGCTGTTTTTCCTCGGGGATCGGCTACACGGAGATGGCGGCTGTGCTGGGCACCGGCGAGATGTGGATCCGGGTGCCGGAGACGATCAAGGTAGTCATCAACGGGAAGCTGCCGGAGGGCGTGTATGCGAAGGATGTGATTTTGCGCCTGATCGGGGATCTGCGGGCGGACGGCGCCACCTACAAGGCGCTTGAGTTTTCGGGCAGCACGGTGGAGGAGATGAGCGTTTCCTCCCGCATGACGATCTCCAATATGGCGATCGAGGCGGGGGCGAAGGCGGCGTTATTTGCACCGGATGAGAAAACCTGCGCATATTCCGAGGTGAAGATGGAGGATGTGGACTGGCTGTACGCGGATGCGGATGCCGGGTACTGCCGGGTGATGGAGTATAAGGCAGAGGAACTTGTGCCTGTTCTCGCCTGTCCGTCCCAGGTGGACAATATCCATGATGTGTCGGAGCTTGCCGGGACGAAGCTTGACCAGGTGTTTATCGGTTCCTGCACCAACGGGCGGCTGGAGGATCTGGCTGTGGCGGCTGAGATCCTAAAAGGGAAAAAGGTTGCGCCGTATGTGAAGCTGATCGTGACGCCCGCCAGCAGGAGCATTTATCAGGAGGCGGTGAAAGCCGGCTATATCAGGACACTGGCAAAGGCCGGGGCGATCATCACCCATCCGGGGTGCGGGCTGTGCTGCGGAAGGGCGTGCGGCATCCTGACAGACGGGGAGAGGGTGCTCGCCACAAACAACAGGAATTTCCTCGGGCGCATGGGGACGTCCAAGGTGGAGATATTCCTCGGCTCGCCGGCGACGGCGGCGGCGTCCGCGGCGGCGGGGGTTATTGCGATGCCGGGTGCCGGGAGGGCTCTTGCGGAACTGGAATGGAGGTAAGTTATGGGGATTTTTGCAACACAGCTCTCCAACGTGGTAGAGTGGAATGAGAGCGAGGAAGGCGTGCTCTTATGGAAATGGGAGAACGATGAGATCAAGAAGGGCTCCAAGCTGATCATCCGCATGGGGCAGGATGCGATCTTTATGTATAACGGCAGGCTGGAAGGTATTTTTAAGAACGAGGGGCGCTACGATATCGAGTCGGATATCATTCCTTTTCTGACCACGCTCGCAAGCTTTAAGTTCGGCTTCAACACGCCGCTGCGCGCGGAAGTGCTGTTCATCAATACAAAGGAACAGCTTGTGAAATGGGGCACAAAGAGCGCGATCAATCTGCCGGCGCAGGGGCTTCCGGGCGGGATGCCGATCAGGGCTTTCGGCACATTCAGCTGTAAGGTGGACGAGGCGGAGGTGATGATCGACAAGATCGCGGGAGTAAAGAAATTTTTCACGGTCGGGGATGTGAAGGAGCGTATCATTGCCAATCTGGATCAGCTCCTGATGAGCTGGATCGGCAGGGAAGGCAGGGATATCTTTAATCTCCAGATGGATGCGGCGAACATCGCCAAGGGAATTGCCTCCGATCTGGATAAGGATATGCAGAGGATCGGCATCACCATAACGGACTTTAACATCGAGAGCTTCTCCTATCCGGAGGAGATCAGGAAGATGCAGGAGAAGGCTGCTGCGCAGGCGATGGTCTCGGATGTGAACAAGTATCAGCAGGTTGCTGTGGCGGATTCCCTCGGAAAAGGTACGAACCGCGGCGGCGGAGTCGCCTCGGATATGGTACAGCTCCAGATGGGCATGGCGATGGGACAGCAGATGGTGCAGGGCATGATGGGACAGCAGATGATGGGCCAGAATATGGCAGGTCAGGGTACGATGCAGCAGAATCAGGGAGCAGCGCCTCTTCCATCCGCAGCGCCGAAGTTTTGTCCGAACTGCGGCACGCCCACGAACGGGATGAAGTTCTGCGGGAATTGTGGGAGCCAGCTCTTTATGTAGAGGTCGGCGTTTGACAGACAGTGCGAAAGTCGGACAGATTTTCAGATAATACAGAAAATGATTTAAAAATCAGACATGGAGATTACATGAGCATATACGACACATTGAACGATAAACAAAAGGAGGCGGTCTTCTGCACGGAAGGACCGCTTCTGATATTGGCGGGGGCGGGCAGCGGCAAGACGAGAGTGCTGACCCATCGGATCGCCTATCTGATCGACCGGTGCGGCGTGAATCCCTGGCATATCCTTGCGATCACGTTCACGAACAAGGCGGCGGGGGAGATGCGGGATAGGGTGGACAAGCTGGTGGGCTTCGGCTCGGAGAGCATCTGGGTATCCACGTTCCATTCCGCCTGTGTAAAGATCCTGCACCGGC
>CANRWP010000066.1 GCA_947643595.1 uncultured bacterium
CAAGTATAGCACAAAAGACAATATTTGGCTAGTTATTTATTTTACAACGTACTAGCGAGCAAATTAGTATGATGTGGGCGGGAACGGCGTTTCGGGACGCGCATCCCGATATTTTTGAGTACACTTATGACCAGGATCGGGATATGGCTGGAACCTATTATTCTGATTTTGTAGCTGTAAGCACAATAGGACTTCAGGAAAAACTGGATCATTGGGTATGGCAAATGGGTGGCGACCCGGATGCGGTCAACTCCTGTAATTTATCTGCAACAATCAATGCAGTGACCAATCCTGTATTGGAGCCAACGACGCTTCTGCTGGGGGCTGTTATAATCGTACTGTTTGGTCTTTGCGGATACTTATTGATTTACAATGTATTTGATATTGCGGTGATGCAGGAGATCCGCCGTTACGGTCTATACCGCACTGTGGGTATGAGCAGGCGTCAGATAAAGAAATTGATCAACCTGCAGGCCCTGTGGCTTTCCTGTGTTGGTATTCCCCTGGGCTTACTGACTGGCTATTTTGTTGGAAAGGTAACCTTGCCTTATATGATGCGTACCTTGTCTTCCAGCTATGAGAATGTGGCAATCAATGTAAATCCGTCCCCTATCATTTTTGTGGGGGCGTCTGTATTGGCAGCTTTTACGGTATTTCTTTCCACAAGGAAACCAATAAGGGTAGCGGCAAACATTCCGCCGATCGAAGCATTCCGCTATGCGGAGGCAGCCGCAGGCGGAAAAACCACGAAGAAAAGCACTGCTGGTACTACTCTGTTCCGGCTGGCGTGGTCTAATTTGGGACGTAATAAGCGCCGATCCGCTTTTATCGTAGCTTCTTTGTCACTATGCGTTATCCTGCTGAATTGTATCGGGATTGCCGCTGACAGCGTGGACATAGAAAAGCAGGTATCCTACAGCATCCGAACCGATTTCGTTATAGTGAACGCATTGAGCAAAAACATTCTGGAAGGGTTCACCCGGCGCGAGCACGGGCTGGGGCAGGAAGTGATCGATGCCGTCAACGCACAGCTGGGAGTAAACGGGGCTTCGGCCATATATAAAAATACATTGGACGACAGTAATGTGACCTATGATTTTCCGATAGAATTTGATTACACCGGCACTGACGAAGATACCGGCATCGACTATGCGGGTACTAATGATGGAATTGTCTTTAATCTGGGGGATGATGGGCATGCGCTCTGTAATGTGTATGGTATGGAAGAAACAGCACTTGCCCGTATGGATATTCAGGAAGGAGAGGCAGATGCGCACAGGCTTTATGGGAAGATGGCAAGCGGTGAAGGTGTCCTGCTGGGGGTAGTGTCTGATAGGGGGACATCCATTTTGAATCCGGCCTTTGATCTGCTGGAAGTGGGCGATATGATTACAGTTTTCAAAAACGGTGAACCGGTGATGGAACTGCCTGTGTTAGCTAAGGCAGCCCTCACCGGTGACGATATGGAAATCGGATATACTGTCAACGGTACATTTGAGGTTGGCAGGGATGGTTTGTTTCTGTATCTTCCAACTTGTGTTTACACCGAGATTTACGATGATCCGGTTATTTATAAATATTCTTTTGATGTAGAGGAAGGACGACAAGATTCCATGAGTGAATTTTTAGAATGCTATGTAACGAATGTAGACCCCGGCCTGGGTTATGCTTCTGCTGAAGAAGCCAGGCAGGATGCTGTTACAACCCGAACCATGCTTCGGGTTGTCGGCGGACTGATCGGTATTATCTTTGGTGCAGCTGGAGTATTGAACTTAGTAAACATTATCATTACATCTATTCTGGCAAGGCGTCATGAATTTGCAACCATGCAGAGTATAGGTATGACAGTAAAGCAATTGACCCGGATGATGATTTGGGAAAGCGTTTACTATGCCATTGGTGTGTGTATTGTCGGCCTGCCGCTGTCTGTAATACTTGCATTTACTGTGGTGGATATACTTATCGGCGGAATTTGGTATTTTACTTTCCATTTTACGCTTGTTCCCGCTGTCATTGTGTGTATTTTACTTCTGATTGCTGCAGCTATTTTGCCGGTGATTGCATTAAAAGTATTCAATAAAGGCAGTATTGTTGAAAAGCTGCGTGTTGCAGAATAATCGGATAGGAGGATTTGACTATGAGTGAAAATATCATTTTACAGACAAGAAACCTGAAAAAATACTATGGAAAAGGAGAAACACAGGTTCATGCTCTGGACTGTGTAAACTTGAAGATTGAGGCTGGAAAGTTCGTTGCCATTATTGGCACTTCTGGATCGGGCAAATCTACTTTGCTGAATATGTTGGGTGGTCTTGACACCCCGACATCGGGAACTGTTACGATTGGCAATACGGAACTGTCTGGCTTGAAAGAGGAGCAGCTTACCGTGTTCCGTCGCAGACATATCGGTTTTATATTCCAGAACTATAATCTGATACCGACCCTGAACGTATGGGAAAATATTGTTTTCCCTATTGCAATGGATGGACAGAAACCAGATAAAAAATTTATTGGGGAAATTGTCGGACTGCTGGGATTGGAACAAAAAATTCACAGTCTGCCAAACAATCTTTCCGGCGGCCAGCAACAGCGTGTGGCGATTGCCCGTGCCCTTGCCTCCAAACCTGATATTATACTGGCAGACGAACCAACTGGAAATCTGGATTCCAGAACCAGCGATAATGTGATTCATTTGCTGCAAATGACAAGCCGGAAATTCCAACAGACTATTATAATGATTACACATAATCCTGAAATCGCGCAGTTGACTGATCAGACGATTCGTATTGAGGACGGCAGGATTGTGAGCTAGCTGCAAATTGGCAGCTGTATTTTCATTTGTCTGGTTTATCCAACAGCGGTCTTGAGAAAATTAAGGCCGCTATTCTTTTGGCCTCAAAATGGATGATGATATAAATTTAAAAGCAAAATCATAATCGAATTAAGAAGATTGTTTTGAAAATACTGATAGATGCTTTTACGCTTTTAAGATGGTTTGGAAAAGAAGCCAGTTCTCTGTTTTACTGTCTGCTGTGCTGATAACTGCTGTTTGTCCAGTCAACCTGAGAGATAAAATTGATAAAGGGTTTGATAACATTATTGTGGTCCGAGTCTTTCCACGCAAAGGCAAACTGATTGTTCATAAAGGAATTATCAATCAGGTACTGCCGGATGTCGGTGAGGGATATTTTATAAAGCTTATCCTCATAGGTGATGATAACTCGATTTTCTTCTGACGAAAGCAGGAGTGCTTCATTGACATTTCCGGATACCGCAACATCGGATTTTTGCAGAGGAGTGTACCGATAGAAATCGTTCAGGAGTGAATTTAAGTGTCCGGTACGTTTATAGTAAGGGAGTTCTTCTATAAGGATAACTACTTTTTCTTGTTTCAGATCATCGAAAGAAAGACTCTCTCTGTGGGAGAGAGGACTTTTACAGGGGACAAGGACGGCACTTCTGGACTGAAAGGCCGGCTGGCTGTAAAATCCAAGATTTTTTACATACTCATCCCAGATGATAATAATATCCAGAAATCCTTTGTCCAGTTGAATGATCAGCTCATTCGAAGGATAGAACTCAAAAGTTATGGATACGTCCTGAAAAAGCTTTTCGAATTGTCCGGTATAGTTTTTTATCCATTCGTAAAGACTATAATAATTGACACCAATGCGTAACAGTTTTTTGTTGTCGTTAGCATAGTTTCTGATATCTACAACCAGGTTATCGTAAGATTTCAAAATTTTCCGAATCTCTTCATAAAAGTAATGGCTGGCGCTGGTTTGGTACAGTCGGTTTTTTTCCCGGAGAAACAGTTTAATACCCAGTTCTTCCTCCAGGGACATGATCTGCTGAGACATGGCAACCTGTGACACAAAATGCTTTTTTGCTGCAGCAGTGATACTTCCCTCTTCATAGACAGACATGAAATATTGAAGTTTATTAAGGTTCATAATACTCCCCCCTTTTTTGTGTATTTTATTATAAAATGTAATAATGTTTTTGTAAATTATACCCATAATATTTTCTTATGATTATATTAAGCAAATAACTATTTTACAGAATTTGCACAAAAACGTATGATGTTTTTAGATAAAAAAAACAATTGTAAATAAATGAAGGGGAAAGAAAATGGAGAGAATACCAAGTATTTTACACGATGAGATTATCGTGTGTGACGGACACAACCATTTTATGATCGGTTTGGATCCGCTTCGAACCACAGGAGAAAAGGGGGTTTTTTCGGCAAAATATGCACCAGAATTTAAAAAAGGCGGAGTGAATGTAATAATGGCTATCGTCGGAGCTGACACACCAAGTTGCTGCGCATTTTCTGATAATTTGCAGTGGGGAACTTTTCGGGTATTGAATTCGCTGCTTCAGGAATCGGAGGAGAGCAGTGACACGATGAAAGTGTGTGTTAACTATCAGGAGATCAGCGAGACGGTGGAAGCCGGAAAAATTGCCTGTATTATGGGGATTGAAGGGGGAAGACCGCTGGAAGGGAAACCTAACTATGATTCTTTGGATATACTTCAGATTTTTTACAAACTTGGTTTAAGACAGGTACAGATTTGTGATTTTGGAAGGAACCGCCTGGGGGATGAATTGAGTACAGCATGTACACATGGTGGGCTTACGCCTTTTGGAATGGAAGTGATACGGGAAATGAACCGTCTGGGAATGATTGTTGATACGGCACATATGAATGATGAGGGATTTTATGATACGGTGCGGATCGCTACGGCGCCGGTGATAGATTCTCATTCCGGAGTAAGAAAAATATGTAATACTTATGCCCAAAATATATCTGATGAAAGGTTAAAAGCACTTGCGGATGGAAATTTGGAACAATATTTCTTCTTTTGAAAAATATGTGCCGACAGATAAAATATTGGTAAGCGGAGGCCTTTCCAAAAGTGAAGCCTTTAATCAGATGCAGGCAGATATTTATGGAAAACGGGTTGTGCGTATGGATAATGAGGAAAGCACAGCTATCGGAGCATTGATGGTTGCGGCAGTGGCAATGAAGGAAACGTTTTCGGTGATAAGGGATGGCACAAAGAGAAAAGAATATCAGATCAGAAAAGAAAACCATGTGGTCTATGAAAAAATAAAAGAAGAAATGGAAGAAATCTATCAGAAAATGAAAGAAAAGCGCAGAATATAAAAAATCCGGCGATGCATCAGACTTGAAGGAAACAGATGGAAGAAATATACTGAATAGTGTGAAAATATTATATAAAAAATTATATAATAGGAAAATCTGGTGTAAAAAGGGGAATTTTATATGGAACAGCTTCATGTACCGGTTACGAGAGATTCGGAAAAAATGCATAAGATCATTGATGAACTGATGAAGCAGGACAAAGAGTTTCAGATCATGATAACGGTCTCTTCTTCCGAAAAAAACGGGGAGACGGGAAATAGGGAAGTGGAAGTGAAGTGGAGCGGAGAGAGCGCCCTGAAGGCGGCATCCCTGCCGGCGGGAGTGACTTCTTCCTTTACTTTGGCGGATGCGGCTCCGTCCTATGATCTGGAGACGGATGTGACGGATATGATCCACGAGATAGGGGTTCCGGCGCATATCAAAGGATATCAGTACCTGCGGGAGGCGATCATGATGTCAGTGCAGGATATGGAGATGTTAAATTCCATCACCAAGCTTCTGTATCCTTCCATCGCGAACAAATACCAGACAACGCCGAGCAGGGTGGAGCGCGCCATTCGCCATGCCATCGAGGTAGCCTGGAGCAGAGGGCGGATGGAAACTCTCGACGCCCTCTTCGGCTACACGATCAACACCGGCAAGGGCAAGCCGACCAACTCGGAGTTTATCGCGCTGATCACGGATAAGCTGCGGCTTAAATATCGGGAAAACTAAAAAAGGTACTTCCTTTAGCCGAAACCTTGATGTATAATACGGTTATAACACTGATTTTACCTGATAATAAGACGGGGAAGGCAAACGGAGGTTAAACATGAAAAACATACTTTTTATCGCATCAGAAGGCGTTCCATTTATCAAGACGGGAGGGCTTGCTGATGTAGTAGGTTCTTTGCCGAAATGCATCGACAAAGAGTATTATGATGTGCGGGTTATGATCCCGAAATATTCCTGCATGTCGGATAAAATGAAGGAGAAGCTGAGTTATAAGGCGCATTTCTATATGGATTTCCACTGGAAAGACGAGTATGTGGGAATACTGGAGTCCGAAGTGGACGGTGTAAAATATTATTTTATCGACAATGAGGGATACTTTACGGGCGTGAAACCCTACACGGACAATGCGCTGTTTGAGATCGAAAAATATGCGTATTTCAGCAAAGCGTGTCTTTCTGCTCTCCCTGTCATCAACTTCAGACCTGACCTGATCCACTGCCATGACTGGCAGACCGGGCTGGTGCCTGTCTATCTGCATGAGCGGTTCCAGGGAAATGAATTCTTCCGTGGCATCAAGACCGTTATGACGATCCACAACCTGAAATTCCAGGGCAAGTGGAACGTGAAGGATGTGCAGGATATCACAGGACTGCCGGATTACTACTTTACGCCGGATAAACTGGAAGCCTACAAGGATGCCAACCTGCTGAAGGGCGGCCTTGTCTTTGCGGATGCTATCACAACGGTGAGCAATACTTATGCACAGGAGATCAAGACGGAGTTTTACGGGGAGAATCTGGACGGCCTGATGAGGGCGAGAAGCGGCGATCTGCGCGGTATCGTGAACGGTATCGATTACGATGACTTCAATCCGGAGACGGATAAATACCTGGAGTTCCCCTACAATGCAGCGAACTACCGAAAGGAAAAAGTGAAGAATAAGCGGGCTCTGCAGAAGGAACTGGGGTTGGAAGTGAATGATAAGATCATGATGATCGGTATTGTGTCCAGATTGACAGACCAGAAAGGTTTTGACCTGATCGCCTATGTGATGGATGAACTCTGTCAGGATGCGATTCAGATCGTGGTGCTGGGAACGGGGGAAGAGCGGTATGAGAATATGTTCCGCCACTTTGACTGGAAGTACAGCAATAAAGTATCGGCGAATATCTATTACTCCGATGCGCTGTCCCACAAGATATACGGCGCCTGCGATGCGTTCCTGATGCCGTCCCTGTTTGAACCCTGCGGACTGTCCCAGCTGATGAGTCTGCGCTACGGTACACTGCCCATCATAAGAGAGACGGGCGGCCTGAAGGATACGGTGGAGCCTTACAATGAGTACGAGAGCAAGGGGACCGGATTCAGCTTTGTCAACTACAATGCCCACGAGATGATGGCTACGGTGCGCTATGCGGAGAGGATCTACTACGATAAGAAGCGCGAGTGGAACAAGATGGTGGACCGGGCTATGGCAGCGGATTTCTCATGGCAGGTTTCCGCCATGAAATATCAGGAGATGTATGACTGGCTGATCGGGTACTAAAAATATGGCAAAAAAGAAAGACAATTTTGTGATGCAGGCGGGGATCCTGGCGGCGGCCGGGATCATCGTCCGCATCATTGGTCTTTTGTATAATACACCGATGGTTGCCATCATCGGAGATGAAGGATTCGGGTATTATGACAGCGCGTACGCGGCCTACAGCGTCGTGCTGCTCATATCTTCCTACAGCATTCCTTCGGCGGTATCCAAGGTTATTGCACAAAAGCTGGTGTTGAAAGAATATCGGAATGCACACAGAGTTTTCCGCTGTGCGTTTATTTATGTGCTGGTAGTCGGTGGTATTGCCAGCTTATTTGTGTTTTTCGGAGCGGGACTTCTGGTGGAGATGGACAGTGCTGTTCTGCCTCTCAGGGTGCTGGCGCCGACTATTTTTTTGAGCGGCATGCTGGGAGTGTTCCGTGGCTATTTCCAGGCTCATAAGACCATGGTGCACACATCTATCTCCCAGATTCTGGAGCAGCTCGCCAATGCGGGCGTCAGCATCGGAATGGCCTGGGTGATGGTGCAGACGGTGAAGGGGAAGGATGCGTCCACGCAGGCCTCCTTCGGTGCGGCCGGCGGTACGATAGGAACCGGCGCGGGCGTACTTGTCGGGTTATTGTTCATGTTGTGGACGTACGGCATAAATCGTAAGATCATCATGAAGAAGGTGGCGAGAGACAGCCACAGGGAGACGGACTCCTACGGAGAAATTTTCAGGACAATCCTGTTTGTGGTGACGCCGTTTATTCTGAGCACCGGGATTTATAATATCAATAATTTCCTGGACAAGACGATCTATCAGGAATTGATGATGAATGTGATGACGTTGAAAGAGTCTGTTGTGGCTACCGACCTGAGCGCTATAGCGAAAGGAACAAAGATATCGAACATTCCGATTGCCCTTGCCTCGGCGATGGCGACAGCGCTGATTCCGAGCATTTCCAGCGACGCGAAACGTGGGGATAAAAAAAGTGTCCGGTTGAAAGTGGCAAAGTCCATGAAAGTGACAATGCTCGTTTCTATTCCGGCGACGGTGGGGATCGCGGTGCTGGCAAAACCGGTGATGCAGGTGATTTTCAACCAGCCGGAGACTCTCGATCTTTCCGCCAGACTTCTTGCGGTAACTTCCCTCAGCATTATTTTTTACGGTATGTCCACATTGACGCAGGCAGTGCTGCAGTCCATCGGCAAGATGATCACGCCGATCGTACATGCGGCGGTCGCGCTTGCTGTCCACGCGGCGGCGATGGCGGCCATGCTGTTATATCTGGACAATGAATACCGCATGTATTATTATGTGGCTGCAACCGTACTGTACTCGGTGATCGTCAGTATTTTAAATGCTTATTCTCTGAGGAAATATCTGAGATACAGACAGGAGAAGGACAAGACTTTTTTGCGCCCCGTTTTTGCCTCCCTCATTATGGGGGCGGTGGCTTACGGAGTATATCACGGTGTGTATCTGCTGGTGCCGGTAAATCTGGTGGCCCTGGGAATCGCGGTGGTTTTGGCTATGTTAGTGTATTTTGTGCTGATCATTGTGATCCGGGCGGTGACGGAGGAGGAACTGCGGAGTATGCCGAAGGGGCATCTGCTTGTGAAGATGGGGAAAAAGATGCGGCTGCTGAGATAGAGCAGACAATTGCAAAATCTGTCATATTGTGATACAATACCCGAGGACTTTAATGGTTTAAAGCGATAAATACAAAAGAGAGGCGGGAAAAGATGTGGATAACAATATGATAGTTATCACAGTGTGCATCATATATTTTGTGATGATGGTTTTGATCGGGGTGATCGCGGCGAGAAGGAACAGGGCGACTTCAGATTATCTCGTGGCGGGGCGAAAGCTGAACGTGACGATGACGGCGATCACGCTGGCGGCGGTGCAGATCGGCGTGGGCATTGTGCTGAGCAGTGCTACCAACGGTTACAATGACGGCGTGTGGCCCGGCATGTACTATGCCTTCGGCTGCGGCGGGGGACTGATCATCGCAGGGCTTGTGACGACAAAGAAACTGCGGGAGCAGGAGGGGTATGTGCCTTTGGATTATTTTGCTCAGAGATATGGTGAGAGCCGTGGAATTCGTCTGTGGGCGTGGATCAGCAATGTACCGAGTCTTCTCGGGATTTTTATTGCACAGCTTCTGGCGGCGGGTGGAATATTGTCTGGTTTCGGACTTTCATTTCGGACAGGCGTAGTGCTGACGGCGGTGGTTATTCTGATTTATTGTACGATTGGCGGTATGTGGGGCGTTGTCCTGACCGATGTGGTTCAGACCGCCATCATCGCGGTGGGAGTTCCGATCCTGGCTGTGGCGATTCTGATAAAGTATGCGGGAGCGGGCGGAGATATCGGGGCGATCTTTTCCACGCCGTTCATACCGCAGGGGATGGGGACGAGATTTGTCTATCTTGTGCTCCCGTTTTTTCTGTCGATCTCTGTCTCCTATGATGCCTATTCCAGAATACAGTCGGCAAAAAATGTGAGAACTGCCAGGCTTGGCTGCATCATCGGCGGTATACTGGTCATTGTCATTGGTGCATTGTGCTCGATGATCGGCGTGGCGGCAAGGACTTTGTTCCCCGGTGTGACGGACGGTATTTTCACGATCGCGACGACGGGTGTACTGCCGCCGGTTTTGGCGGGGCTTGTGATCGCGGCGATTCTGGCGGCGGCGATGTCCAGCGCGAACTGTGTGATCCTCTCTATGGGTGCATCCTTTGCGCGGGATTTTTACAATAAGTTCCTGCATCCGGAGGTAGAGAATCTGGACGAGCTTCCGAAATCAAAACTGATCTCCCAGGCCACGGTGTTGCTTGGAAGTCTGGTCGGCATCTTTTTTGCCTTCCATATGACGGATATTCTGGATGCGATGATCATTTTTAACTATCCCTATATGGGGAGCCTTCTGATTCCGCTTTTGGGCGGGCTGCTCTGGAAGGGGGCGACAAGAAAGGGTGCTTTTGCGGCGGCGATCTCCGGGGGAATCGTGGGAGTGGTATCGTTCCTGTTCGGCATCCCGGGACCGTTGTACGGAAAGATGAATACGGATCTGTCGCTGTTGATCGCCTATATTGTGTCGGCGGTATTCCTTGTGGTGTTCAGCCTGTGCGACAGGAAGAAACAGGGGAAGTAAGATTTTTAGAAAGGGTGTGTCTTTTAGTATGGAAGGATCGCATTGGCCTTATCCGAACGAGATGGATAGGGAGGAACAGGTGTACGCAGATGTGCTGATTCTGGGCGGCGGTATGGCGGGATGTTATGCGGCGGTCGCGGCGGCGCGAAAAGGAAAAAAGGTCGCGCTGGTGGAGAAGGGAGCTGTGATCCGCAGCGGAGCTGCGGGGAGCGGTTTTGATCACTGGGAATCCGCCTGCACAAATCCCTGCTCGGAGGTGACGGCGGAGGAGATTGCAAAGGCCTACATCGATGAGCAGGACGGGTACAGCAACGGTATCGCCCACTATATTGAGTGCCAGGAGGGATGGCATCGGTTGTTGGATATAGAGAGCTTCGGCGGAAAGATCCGCGATACGGAGGGAGAGTTTGAGGGGGCGGATTTTCGGGATGAAAAGACCGGGCTTATGTTCGCCTACGACTATCAAAATAAGTTTACGATCCGTGTATGGGGCAGTACCTTTAAGCCTGCTCTGTATAAGGAGTTGAAACGCCTGGGCGTGGAGATATATGAGAGGACCGAGGCGACGACGCTTCTTGTGAAAAAGGAGCAGGGGAAAAGGCGCGGCATCGGCGCTATGGGCATGAATGCGCGGACAGGAAAATTTCTGATCTTCACGGCGAAGACGACGGTGCTCGCAATGTCCCGCCCCGCGAGAATCTGGCTTTTTGACGCGGACCAGGTGGGATTGTGTGAGTTCAGGCCAACCCAGAGTATCGGCAGCGGTCATGCCATGGGATATCGGGCAGGAGTTGAATTTACGATGATGGAAAAGTCCGTGCAGGGGGAGTTTTCGGCGGCAGGCCGCAGTTTTCCGCCCTACAGCACCGGCAACAACCATAATACCTGGTATGCGGCGACGATGGTGGACGCCAGAGGCGTGGAGATTCCTTACGTGGACCGGGACGGGAAGGAACTGAAGACAGTGCGAGAGCGCTATTATCCGGCGAAAGGACAGAAGTTTTTCTTAAAGGGCGGCGTGATCGACAACCCCAAGTATGAGTATAGAGGGCCGGAGACGCTGGATTTCGAGGAATTGATGAAGCGCGGCTATCAGCTTCCGTTCTATGCGGATTTGAGCCGGATGCCGGAGTCAGAGCGCAGAGTGATCTGGGGAATGATGGTGGGGGAGGAGGGAAAGACGAAGATACCTGTCCTGGAGAATTTTACCGAGAGAGGATTTGATCCGGAAATACACCGTCTGCAGTCCTATGGGACCGGCTGGCAGTCGGCGTCCTTCCTGCCCCAGGAGCGACAGCTCTTCGGTGCACCGGGGGGTATCTTCCACGACTGGAATCTAAAGACCAATATCGACGGGATCTATGCGGCGGGAGACCAGCTCTATGCTTCCGATTGTTGCGGGTTTGCGGCGGCCACCGGCTATTACGCGGGAAGGAAGGCAGCGAAGGCAAGCGAAGGATTTTCCTTTGAGGAGCCCGACAGGGAGGATATCGAGACGGAGAAAAAGCGTCTCTATGCGCCGCTCTATGTGGAGGAGGGCATGGACTGGCGGGAACTGAACAAGGCGATCAGCAAGGCGATGCAGAATTACTGCGGCGGCGTGAAAAATGATATGCTTTTACATCAGGGATTAGAGCTTCTGGAGAGTTACGAAAAGGATATGGTACCGTTGCTTTCCTGTAAAAATCCCCACGAGCTGATGCGCACCCATGAGGTATTGGATATTCTGGAAGTGTGCAAACTGATCCTGAACGCGTGTCTGCTGCGAAAATCCAGTTCGGCGCCGTTATGTTTTGAGAGAAGCGATCATCCTGAGATAGACCCGGAGGAGGATCGGTGCTTTATCACGATCCGTCAGGAGGAAGGAAAGATTTTGAGCAGGAGAGTAGAGAAAGATTACTACGGCGATGTAAAGATACAGTATGAACAGTACAACCGGGATTATGAGGAGGAGGCAGCGGGATATGAAGAAGGTTGAGTTTGAGGCAAAGGCGGTATCCTGTAGCGTAAAGCCGCTTGTGTTTGATGAAGAAAAATGTGTAGGCTGCAACGCCTGCGCCAATGTCTGCCAGGTGGATATCATGATCCCTTCGGAGGAAAAGGGAAAGCCCCCTGTGGTGCTTTATCCCGGGGAGTGCTATTACTGCGGCTCCTGCGTGATGGCATGTCCGGTGAAGGGGGCAGTTCGACTGCGGCATCCGCTGATGAATCAGACGAAGTTTGTGGAGATTGGGGAGTGAAATACCCCGCAGCAAGCTGCGGGATATTTCACCTTGCAGTAACTTGTTCGATCCCGGATATATCCGAATCGATCACCATGGAATAATTGGTATAGTAGACCACGAAGCCGGGCTTTGCGCCATTGGGCTTTTTCACATGCTTCTTCTCCACGTAGTCGACCTCCACTTTCTCCTGCCCGCGCCCTTTGGAGTAGTATGCGGCGAGTTTTGCAGCCTCCTCGAAGGTGGAATCCGGCATCTCCTCGCCGTTCGTGCGCACGATCACATGGGAGCCGGGCTGTTTCTTGGCGTGGAACCACCAGTCGTTTCCGACCGCGAACTTGAAGGTCAGCTCGTCATTCTGAAAATTGTTTTTCCCCACATACATATGAAAGCCGTCGCTGCTGATATAGTGGAACGGTTTGCTCGTTATTTTCTCTTTTCTTGCGCCGCCTTTTCTGCGGACATAGCCCGCTGCGATCAGCTCCTCCTTGATTTCCACGAGGTCGGATTCCTGCTCCGCGATATCCAGCGAGGCCGCTATGGACTCGAGGTGGTCGATCTCCTCCTTTACCTCCACGATGAGCTCAGAGAGGGTCTCGTAGGTTCGTTTCATTTTTCCGTATCTATCAAAATATTTCTTCGCGTTTTCCGACGCCGTCAGAGTGGGATCCAGAGGGATCTTTACCGTCTCGTTGGTGTAGTAGTTGAGGGCCTCCAGTGATTTTGCACCTGGGACGGCCTCGTAGCCGTAGGTGTGCAGAAGTTCTCCATATAGCCTGTATTTTTCCCGTTTTTCGGTGTCTTTGATCTGCTGGAGCTGGAGATCGTACTTTTTGACGGTGCGTTCCAATATGGTCTGTACGATCTTTCGCAGGTCCGCCGAGCGCTGTCTGATGCGCGTCAGAGCGTTTTTCTCCGCGTAGTAGGTCTCCAGAAGGGCGGAGATGGAGGAGAAGGCTCTGGAGGAGGATGCGCCATACAGGCGCAGAGGAACAGCGGCAAATTCCGCAGGAGCTTTTCCTTCATAGACGATCGCGGGAGAGAAATCCCCGGCGATGACCTGCCTCATCAGAAAGGTAAACTCGTTGCAGAGCAGGGAGATGGCGGTGTTTTCCGGACTGGGTACATCAGGGCCGGCAGAAACGTCGGCGGATACGGAAAGTTCCTCCTGCAGATAGCTGAGGGCGGAACGGTCCGGGTCGAGGCCGCTGCGGAAACACAGCTCCTGCGCCAGTATCGGGGAAAATCCGGTGAAGGAAGTGTAAATCGCTTTGTAGAGCGGCATGGGTTTCTGAAATACAAGCGTTGAAAACTTATTTTTACGCTCTTCCTCAGACTGGGAGCCTCCCATAAAGGAGACAGGATCCTCCTTGCTGTCCGGCTTCGGAATGAAATAGGGCTTTCCAGGCAATACCTCCCGGACGGAGCTGACCATGCCCGAAATATGTTTGATGCTGTCGATGATTCTATCCTCCTCATTGCAGAAGATGATATTACTGTGTTTTCCCATGACCTCGACAATCAGTTTTTTCCGACACAGATCCCCCAGTTCGTTCAGGTGTTCGATATCGAGCTGTACGATTCGCTCCAGACCGGGCTGAGAGATATCGACGATACGTCCGTTCTGGATGTGTTTTCTGAGCAGCATGCAGAAGTTCGGAGCGGTCATGGGACTCTGCTTTGTCTTGCCGGTCAGATAGATGAGCGGCAGGGATGCGCTGGCGGAGAGCAGCAGGTGATACTGCCCGCTTTTGGTCTTCAAGGTGAGCTGTAATTCATCCGTCTCCGGTTGTGCGATTTTGTAGATACGGCTGCCTGTCAGAAGTTCCCTGCATTCCTTTACGACAGCAGCGATCGTTACGCCGTCAAAAGCCATAATATTTTTCTCCTGTTATATCATAAATTGAAACGGTGGCGGTTTTCTACGCCGTCTCTGATTTTATAATAGAATGCTGCAAAGTGCAATGTTGTCCGCAAAAATATAGTATTTTACATTTCTTTTATTTTGTGCTACAATTTGAAATGACAGAGATTTTCAGATGCGTACAGGTACAGGTATATGAATATCGAAGGTATACAAAATCCATATGAAGCCGCATGGCAAAAGGTTTGGGGGCGTCCCGGGGAGGAGGCGGTCCTTGTTATCGCGCCCTGGGGAGCCAATAAAGAAAATGTGTCGAGGAGTATTTCCGGCATACCGGGAATGGAGAAAAATGTGCCGGGTATCTCCGGGACGGAGAAGACGAAGGAGATCGCGGAAGATCCGGATTCCGTCAAAAAGCCGGGCAGGGCATCTTCCCCCAAAGAGTGTAAGACCTGCAAGGAGCGGAAATATCAGGATGGTTCGGACGAGAATGTTTCCTTTAAGTCGGCGCAGCACATTTCGCCGACCAGCGCTGGTGCCAGAGTGCGGGCCCACGAGGGGGAGCATGTGTCGAATGCCTACAATAAAGCGAAAGAGGACGGAGGAAAAGTGATCCAGGCCTCCGTGAGCATTCAGACGGCGATCTGTCCGGAATGCGGCAGGACTTATGTGTCCGGCGGCACGACTCATACAAAGATCAGCTATCCGGGTGAAGAAAATCCCTACCAGAAGGCGAGAAAGTTCCAGCACGGTATGGGACTGCGGGGCGAGAATATAGATCTGGCAGTCTGACGGGAACTGCCGGCTGTGGAATCAGGACGAAAGAAGAAGGACGAGAGACCATGATCAAGAGTATGACCGGTTTCGGCAGATGCGAGATGACAGGGAAAGACAGAAAGCTGACGGTGGAAATGAAATCCGTCAATCACCGGTATCTGGATGTGAATATCAAGATGCCGAAAAAACTGAATTTCTTTGAGAGCTCCATCAGGACCGAGTTAAAAAACTATATCACCAGAGGCAAAGTGGATATCTTCATTACCTGTGAGGATTACAGCGAGGGAATCGGTTCCCTGAAATACAACAGGGTTCTGGCGAAGGAATACCTGAATTATCTGCGGGAGATGGCGAGAGAATTTGAGCTGGACGATGATATCCGCGTATCCACGCTCTCCAGATATCCGGAAGTACTTGTGATGGAAGAGCAGAACACTGACGAGGAGGAACTCTGGAAGGATTTGCAGAGCGCTCTGCTGGGGGCCGCGGAGAACTTTGTAAAGGCGAGAGTCGCGGAGGGGGAGAATCTGCAGAGAGATCTTCTCTCCAAGTTGGATGTGATGCTCACCCATGTGGAATTTATCACGGAGCGGTCCCCGAAACTGATTCAGGAATACAAGGAAAAACTCAGAGAAAAGGTGAGGGAACTGCTGGAGGATGTCCATATAGATGAGAACCGTCTGTATATGGAGGTGACGATCTTCGCGGATAAGGTCTGTGTGGATGAGGAGCTGGTGCGCCTGCGCAGTCATATAGAGAGTGTGAAGGAGACGATTGTCTCCGGGGGCAGCATCGGAAGGAAGCTGGATTTTATTGCCCAGGAGATGAACCGGGAGGCCAATACGATCCTCTCCAAAGCGAATGATCTGGAAATCTCAGCCCGGGCGATCGATCTGAAAAATGAAATTGAAAAGGTGAGGGAGCAGATTCAGAATATTGAGTAAATTGATTCATATCGGATTTGGCAATATGATAAATGCGGAGAAGATCATAGCTGTCGTATGCCCGGATTCCGCGCCGATCAAACGTATGGTGCAGAGGGCAAAAGAAGCTGGAACAGCGATCGATGCGACGCAGGGACGAAAGACAAAAGCGGTGCTGGTCATGGAGAACGGCAGCATGGTGTTATCGGCGCTGATGCCGGAGACCCTGGCCGGGAGAGCGGGTGTGTCCCTGGAGACGGCAAAAGAGGAATGACGGAGGGCATACATGGAGAGAAAAGGACTTCTGATTGTAGTTTCAGGTTTTGCGGGTTCCGGAAAGGGAACGCTGATGAAACGGCTGACAGGGGATTACGATAATTATTCCCTTTCCGTTTCGATGACAACGAGGAAGCCCAGGCCGGGTGAGGTGGACGGCCGAGAGTATTTTTTCGTCACAAAAGAAGAGTTTGAGCGGAAAATAGAGGATGGCGGGCTGATTGAATACGCAGCTTACGTGGAAAACTATTATGGGACGCCGAGAGAGTATGTCGAGGAGCAGATAGCCGAGGGGAAGGATGTCGTTCTGGAGATAGAGACTCAGGGGGCTTTGAAGGTGAAAGAGCGTTTCCCGGATTCGATTCTGATTTTTGTCCTGCCGCCCAGTGTGGAGGAACTCTATAAACGGCTGAAAAACCGCGGCACGGAGACAGAGGATGTGATCCGAAAGCGTATGAGCCGGGCGGCGAAAGAAGCGGATACGATCGAGAAATACGATTATATTGTGATAAATGACAAGGTGGATGAGTGCGTGAAAAAACTGCATGGGTTTATCGAGGCGGCTCATTATACACCGGACAGAAATGAGGAGTTTATCCGGAGCATCAAGGATGATCTGGAACAGTTGTGGAAAGGAGAAAATTAAATGTTACATCCGTCTTATGCAGATTTGATGAAAGTAGTAAACAGTGAGGTAGAACCCGGGGAGGCGCCTGTTGTCAACAGCAGGTATTCCATCGTGATGGCTACGGCAAAACGGGCAAGACAGCTTATCGCGGGCGATGAGCCGTTGGTAGATAATCTGTCTGTGGAAAAACCGCTTTCCGTTGCAGTCAGCGAACTGGAGCAGGGAAAGATCCATATTTTAAATGACGAAGAAGAGTAATACGGCGGAATTATATGAAGATATTATTTACATCCCTTGGCTGTGACAAGAATCTGGTGGATACGGAAGTCATGCTAGGGGAACTTGCGGAAGAGGGATATTTCTTTACGGATGAAGAGGCGGAAGCGGATATTGTGATCATCAATACCTGCTGCTTTATCGGGGACGCCAAGGAGGAGAGTATCGAAACCATACTGGAGATGGCGGAACTCAAAAAGGCCGGTCAGATCAGAGCGCTTCTTGTGACGGGATGCCTTGCCGAGCGCTAC
>CANRWP010000067.1 GCA_947643595.1 uncultured bacterium
CTGCTGTCCAAGATGATGATCAGCGGCGCCAACTGCCTGATCTTCGACGAACCGACCAACCACCTGGACATGGAATCCATCACGGCGCTCAACGAGGGTATGAAAAAATTCCCGGGCGTGGAGCTGTTCTCCTGCCATGACCATCAGGTGGTCCAGACCACCGCCAACCGCATTATGGAGATCCTGCCGGACGGCTCCCTGATCGACAAGATCACCACCTACGACGAATATCTGGAAAGCGACGAGATGGCGAGAAAGAGGACTATCTACACCAAGACCGAGTCTGATGAAAACGATAATTAGAAAGGGGCATCCCATGCATTTATTTTTTACCGACTTAGACGGAACTCTGTTAAATGACAAGAAGCAGATCACCCCAAAGACGCTGGAGGCCATCGACGCCTATATCACCGCCGGAAACAAGTTTATCATCTCCTCCGGCAGGCCTTTCAACAACATCCGGGAAGTGGCCAGACGAACCGGCCTCGACAAGTATCAGGATCTTCTTCTGATCTGCTACAACGGCTCCGTGATCTACGACTGCGGAGCGGAGAAGACTCTTGTCGATCTGAGGCTTGACCCAAAAGATGCGCTGCACATTATCGACACTGCGGAAGAAATGGGGCTCCACTGTCAGACCTACTCTTCCACAAAGGTCGTCTGCAGGCATCATGACCTGGAATCCGACTACTATGCCCATCAGACACAGATGGAATACATTTATGATGAGGACATCCTCGCTCATCTGGATGAAGCGCCCCACAAGGCGTTAGCCATCTCCATGGGTGATGTGAAAAAACTGGAACAGCTGAAGGAGAAGCTCGCCCCCTGGATGGAGGGAAAACTGACTACCGTTTTCTCCTGCCCGGAATATCTGGAGTTCGTGGATTACCGCTCCGGCAAGGGAAGCGCAGTCAAATATGTCTGCGATCTGTACCATGTTCCGGTCTCGGAGGCTTACGCCGCGGGAGACGCCAACAATGACTTTTCCATGCTCACCGCCGTGGGCAACAGTATCGCCATGATAAACGGCAGCGACGAGGTGAAAGCCATCGCCTCCAGGATCACAAAAGAGGACAATAACCATGACGGGCTGGCGGAAATTTTATTCCGTCTGGCAACAGAATAGCATATATAACCCCCGCACCGACACAGAATAAACTGTGAGAACGCGGGGGTTTTTACTTTAAATCCCAAACTGTTTTCTTATCCGTTCCACTTCTTCAATCGTACACTCGCAGGTTTCCGCAATTACATTGTTATCCGTCACTCCGGACTGTATCGCTTTGAAAATGCGACTTCCAAGTTCTATCCCCTGCTCTATCCCCTCATAGGATGTACCATTCATGGCATTATACAGAGAGAGTAGGTTCTTCTTATTCCTGTACAATAAACAGAATACATTATCCTTATGGTTTCTTGTTTCATTTGACATAACGATTTCTCCTTCCCGCAGGAGAAAGTATATGTCATCCCCTCTTCTCCTGCTTTTTCATTTGATTTGATATGAATTAAAAGCAGGAATTGAACCACTATAGTACAAGCGGCGATACGGGCAATGAGAACTCTTCTGCGAGTTCCGACTCCGTGATGACATGGCTATCGAAATAACCACCTGTTCGAAAATATATATAGAATATACTTATGAAAATATCTGCTTTACATGGCTATATCACGAAAGCTTAACTCTTTCAACACTTTTTTATTGTTTACCACCTGTTTTTCAACCTCTGTTATGTTTAAAAACCTTTCTCAACGCAATCCATCTATCTTTTCATCCGATAACATTTGATATTCCTCACATAAAATCTTTGCAACAAGGTCATTTGTCTCCCATTTATACCATCATCCTCCAGTACAACATGAAAATAGACAAAATCATGACACTATGAATGAACTTGCAAAATAACGTTTCCCCCAAACGTGATATCACTTAAGCGCTGCCCGTCTATATACATCTTCATCTTCCAGTTTCCATATACCCCAGATACCATCTCCTTCCACATTACAATCCACAACTCACTCACCTCAATATCCCACTGCAGTTCTCCCGTAAAGGATAAATCATAATCGTAGGCTTTTACTATACCACATGTCATATCAACGGCAACGGTTCTATTATCCTCCTCAAAAAATGTAATCGTAGTTCTATATTGTCCTGCATTCCAGGGCTTTGACCGACAGGCTCATGATTCCGAGAGCCTATTTTAATAATAAAACGGCAAAATCTCCATCTCTTCCTTCCGTGGAAATTTTGCCGCCATCCTTGTTAAGCAATTTTATCCTCTTAGATATTTTTTATATCGCTATATCCCAGTCATTTATTTAGCTCTGTCAAATGTTATCTTTAAATTCGATAACACTTGATCTGTATCACCACAGTTCATCATATAGAAATAATAAGTCCCGGTTTCCTCAATCTCAACTGACTGCACATCTTTCACACTCATTATCTTTACCTCTGCAATGATATTCCCGTCAAATATTACTCCTCCACAGAGATCCAAACTGGTATCATCAGAGACAGACTGCACAAAAAAACTGACATTGCTTCCCTTTTCCAATTCCCATCCCTGTGCATCCTCATGCATAAGCACCTCTGCTGACCGTCCATACAGCGCAATCTGAGCCAAATCTACCATATCTCCATCTTTGATATAAGGACAGTCAAACAATGTCTCTATCCCATACTCCGAGCACAGCCTATCTGTGTTTTTCTTATTTAACGCCACACTTCTAAATTCTTCTACAACCGGCTTTTCAGGTATTGTATCAGGTGCGATGATTCTGTTCCCCTCCGTTTGTGTTTCTGCAATTTCGGGAGTATTGGGAATTTTATCCTTACTCCCACACGCGCTTAATAAACACAAAATAATGCAGATAACTACAGATGTTTTTTTTAAATTACGCTCCATTAAACGACCCCGCTATCAAAGTAATCGCATAGGAAGAATTGTTCCACCCCCTGTATCTTCCCCTCCCGGCCGTTGAAGAAATATAAGTAGTGGAAAACCCTCCTACCGGTGCATTTGTACTGTAAGTATACACCGGAACAAATATTGCGTTTGTTAATCCAACCGTCAGAAAAGCGTTAGGCGTTACGCTGCATGACATTGTATTGCGCCCTTCCCCACTCCGCACCATATCCCGCAGGAATTGTGGGAATACCCACCGTCAATCTCGGCTGTGAAACTACATTTCCATCGGCATCAATAATCCTGTATGCCTGCCCTTCAAATTATTATCGCTATAATCATTTTCCTGTGCACAGACAGATGCAACTGTCCCAAAACTTAATATTAATACCAGCATAAAACTTACTATTTTTTTCATTATCATATCCTTCATCAATATTTTGGCAGTGTCTCTCCATTCCGATTCTGCTCTATTGGCTGAGATCAGTTGGGCACAAATTCATGTTCAATCACATCCTCATGTTCCTCTCCGTCCTCAAAAATAAACTTCTCATCCGGAATAGCCACTTTATCAGGGGTATTGACTTTAATCATTATAATCCCTGTTATTCCAAGTATTACAGCGAGGATAATAACAACCACTATTATTTTACGTTTCATTTTTGCTCTCTTTCTGTTCAATAATATAGTATACAAAAGTTTCTATAAAGTATATGTACCTTTATACGTTGTTGTAATATTGGTATTATTGCAAAACGCCAAAGAATAATCCCCGTCACCATTCACTATAATATAACCATTCCACACACTGGAACTCAATCCTCCGGCAGGCCATCCATATTTTCCGGTCACATGATTATATAATCCGATATTGCTGGAAACCTGCGGATTTATAACGATATTCAGATCAATCCTATGCCCATCCTTTAATACAAACACCCTCGACGAGCAACATTTTTCATATGCAACTACAGTAAAATTAACACTATGAGTTGTCGTCCTCCCCGGTTTGTCAGGCGCCGGATCATCCTCCGAATAAGGTATAAATGTTGCCATAACATTCCCCTCATCGTCAACAAAATCAATTGCCTCCTCAACAACCAATTTCTCATCTGCCCCAGTTTCCGCTTTCGCCACCTGCTCATTTCCCAATAAGACGCTCACCAACACCGCACAGAGCAACACCGCTTTATTTTTTTTCATCTCAATTTCTCCTTTGCAATTTTCACTTTGAAACCGAAGCGCTCACATACTCCCCACGCCCGTTCGCATCATACACATAACCGCTGAATGACAACGTAAACTTATGCCCTGCCGTTACTGTGGAACGTTTTGTTTCAGAACAGCTCGCTCCATTGACAGAAATAGTCCACTCACCAACATTGGTTCCTGTCGTATTATCGACAAGTTTCAGTGTACCGGTTATTTTGGATGTGCCGGATTTTCCTGTAACTGTCAACGAGGATTTTGCAGTACTTCCGGAAATCTGTAAAGTTGTTTTTACCGTTTCGGCATTATCCCAATATGGTTGAATTCCCGCTGCCTGAGCAGAAACTTTGGCAATGCCGCAACACATAAAAATCGCCAGCAACAATATCGCACAATATTTTCCAATACTTCTCATTCTTCTCTCACCTCCTCCCTCTACTTATAAAACAATCGAGATGAGAAAACATTACAGGGTTTTCCAAATAATTATTTTTTTACTTGTATTCCATCTTTTATTTTAAATAACTCCTTCTCGGTTACATCTGCATCCAGAGAAAATGTCAGCCCCTCTTTCGATTGCCACAGCATAGAATAACCGCCATCTTCAAATTTGACCAAAAGCACATCATTGCCTTCTTTATCCTGTATCATTGATATCTCACTATGTTCATTATCATACTGATGATTGCCTCCGGAAAACGAATAGCTGAAAAACAAATCTCTTTCTCCTTTTTTATACCAGAAAGTTCCGCCAAATATTTCATCACAATCCTCCATCACCACCTCAAACCCTTCCGGCACATACGAGAGCTCATACTTCGGCACCGCCCCCGTCCATTCTGTATCCGGCATATCCACCTCCAGATGCGTTTTATGCCACTTCACCAGCACATCCCAGGCCTTCGCGATATACCCCGGGTTTGTCAGACACAGAATGATCAACAGCACAGCCGCCGCGGACAATATATATCTCACCCCGGTCCTGATCCGGTACTTCCGCCTCTCCCAGTCGATCAACTTCTTCATTCTCCGCTCAAAGCTCTCCGAAAATACCACCGGTTTCTGCCGATTTTCCCTGCATTTCATGCTATAGAGTTCCGCCTCAAACATCATTCTGACAAACCTCTCCGCCTTCTGCTCTTCCTGTATCTGCGCTATACTATATCCCCGCTTCATCAAATGCCTCCCTCAATCTCTCCTTTGCCCTGTGAAGTCTGACCTGCGCCGCATTTCGCGATATTCCGAGAACCTTCGCCGCTTCCTTTACCGAAAGCCCGCAAAAATACCGCAGCACCAGAATATCGTGATCCGCCGCAGACAGTTCCCCTAAAAGCCGTCTGATCAGTTCCGCCTCCTCTTTCTTTATTGCCATCTCCTCCGGAAAGCTCACTTCCCCCGCATTGTCTTCCCGATACAACGCTTTCATCTCGCAGTTCTCCAGCGGAAAAGACCTTTTCTGTCTGTGCCACAGATTGATCGCCACATTTCGGGCAATCGTAATACACAGCCCGTCCATTTCTTTCTCGGAGAGCCTCTCATAGCGCGCGAACTTATCCGCCAGTTTCACAAATGCGTCATGTACCGCATTCTCCGCCTCCTCCTTCTGTCCCAGAATGCCGTAAGCGACGCGGTACATCCCGCCTCTGTTCCTCCTGTAAATCTCTATAAAATTTTTCTTTTGTTCCTCAGTCTCCAGAAGAGACAGATAAAAAAGCATGCTGTTTTTCCCCTCTATTTATATAACAATGAAACCGCTGAAAACATTACAGCTCCTATCATAATTCTTTTCACTTTTCACGTCAAAGGCGAAGCCGGGAACCTGCCCTCAGATTCCCGGCCTGCCATTACCGTTCGTTTCTATTTTCCTTATCTAAATATCAAATTTTTTTCTGACAATTTCCACATCCTCAACCGTACAGCCGATGGATTCTGCAATAGTTTTAGTATCTGTCTCCCCTCCCTGTATTTTTTTACAGACAAGAGATGCTCGTTCTATTCCAACTGTCACCCCATCTTCATAAAGCGTCTTATCATGCAGTTCCTGATCGAACTCAAAGATGCCCATCTCTACAATCTCCTCCTTATGTTCCCTGAAAAACTCTGTGAGGATTCCCTCGGCAATACATTCCTCCACCGCCTGATACACTGCGCTTTCCAGTTTTATTCCGGCCGCTTTTTTATCCCGGGTTTTCTTCACAAACATCATATATCCCTGTAGACTCTCACATTTTTCCAGAAGTTCTATGTTGCACCCCGGATTAATGTTGATCACCGTTACCACCAGCTCCAGTTCCGGCTCCTCTTCCCTTCGGCAAAACAGCTCCGAGAGCCTGTAAATCTGCCTTTCCGGCTGTTTCACCGTTCCGTTATAAAACATAACAAAATGCGGTGCCGGAATCTTCACTTTTGCTGTAGTGTATAAACTGCTCGGCGGTGCGGTCTTTTTTAATTCCTCTGTCACATAATAGAGATCGCGAAGCGGCATATTCGGATTGGCACTCGCCTGTTGTTCATACAGATTTAACCGCGAATCAATCACAAAGGCGGCATCGTTCCGTATCTTCATGCAGATCGCTTCCTCTAAAGTGACTACCTCCAGTTCCTCCTCATTCTCATAGGATGTTCCGTTCATCGCATTATACAGTGAAAGCAGATTTTTCTTTTCCCTGTACAGCAGACAAAATACATTGTCCTTATGATTTCTTACTGTGTTTGACATACTTCTTCTCCTTCCCGCAGGAGAAAGTATATGTCATCCCCTCTTCTCCTGCTTATTCATTTGATTTGATGTGAATTAAAAGCAGGAATTGAACCACTGCAGTTCAAGTGGCGATACGGACAAAAAGAACTCTTTTGCGAGTTCCAATGCCGTTGCGACATGGCTATTGAAATAGCCACTTATTCGAAAATATATATAGAATATACTTATAAAAATATCTGCTTTACATGACTATAACATGGAAGCTTAACTCTTTCAAGTGTAATCTCAGATTTATAACAATACAGCTTTCTTACATAAAAACAGACAGACCCTCCGGCCTGTCTGCTTCTCCTTTGCGAGTACCCGCTCAGGTATAGATCAGCGCCATCACCACAAGCGCCAGTCCCAGCAGGATGCTGACGATCCCTGACACCATGCTGAAGCCTCTCCTGTTGCAGTAATACTGATTCTGCGCCGGCGGCACCGCCGCATAGGGCACCTGCATGGCGTCCAGCATGGCAAGAAAGTCCGCCGCCCGCCTGCTCATATATTCGTGCAGGCCGAAGCTGACCGTCTGGGCGAACCAGTGTTTCGCCACCTGCAGATTGTTCATATTGTATTCCAGCCTGCCCATGTAATAACAGTACCGGACAAACTCATAGCGGCTGCCCAGCCGCCCGGCCGCGTACAGGTTCATCATATCCGCCTTGATCCGGTCATTTTTCCCCGCAAACAACATATCCCGGAAATTCAGTTCCTGCAAAAGAGCCACCGCCTGTCCCTGCAGTTTTCGCTTCACCTGAGGATTGTGGATCCAGTTGTTGCGGAACGCATCCATACAGACACGGAAATTCTGCATATCTTCCAGTTCTGCGTAAAACCGGCACCAGAAATAATCGTACATCATTCTCGTCCGGTTGTTGCAGAGCTCATATTTCGGCTTCATCTCCATCAGATTCTGATAGGCCGCGTCAAAATCGCCCATCAGCAGATAAGCGTCGGTCAGGTTGATGCGCTGGCTCCGCCTCGCCCCCGGAAACTGAAATTTTTCCAGATACCGCACGCATTCCAGATACGCGTCAAAATCGCACTCCTGCGTCGCTATGACCTGCAGATTGTAATTGCGCATCATGACCATCATAAAATAGACATACAACAGCCAGAATAAAAGCAGCAGCATTCCCAGCGGATTATAGTAGGGCGTATATGTTTTCTGGTAAGCGCGGTTCAGATAACTTCCCCCCGACACCGCCAGCGCCGCGGCCACAGGCCAGACTAACGTCATCAATATGTGAAGCGTTTTTACCCATATGACATGTCCCTTCACTGTCCTTGTTCTTGTCATTTATTTTTTATCCTTCCACAATGAGGTAGCGTCCGTCTCCAATCTCAAAAACTTCCGAGGCTTCCAGAATACTCTCCTCATCCGCTTCCTCCGTATCGACGCCCTGCTCCTCAAAATATTCCAGTACCTCCTGTGCAGAATCGGCAATCACCGCCATGCAATCTTCCAGAAAGGCTTCCGCCTCGCTTTCATTTTCCGCCACATCCTCCGGAAACAACTGCCTTTGATTTTCTAAAAAACAGAGAACGGCAGCATCATCATACTCATAAGTCATACCACTTACCAACCTTTCCTCATTATTTTAAAAACCAATTTTTCTGCATATGTACCATTATTCTATATGCATCTCCGGGATAAATACCCTCTCAGCGCTGTGCTGCTCCTTCTTTACAAGCCCTTTCGCCTCCCGGCAGAAAATTTCCTGCGCGCAGAAAGGATCCTGCACACGGCGGTTCACCTTCTCGTAATTGCCCTCCGCCGTCAGCATATGCGCCTTCATATTGTCCTTCAACTGGCACTCCAGAATATGCATCGCCTTCTGCTTCAATCCCTCTTTCTCGATCGGGAACATGATCTCCACCCGGCGCTCCAGGTTCCTCGGCATCCAGTCGGCGCTGGCACAGTAAATTTCCGGCTTTCCGTCGTTCTCAAAATAGAAGATCCTCGCATGTTCCAGGAAATTCCCCACGATGGAGCGCACCGTGATATTCTCACTGACCCCCGGGATCCCTGTCTTCAGGCAGCAGATACCCCGCACGATCAGCTCGATCTTCACCCCCGCGGCGGAAGCTTCATAGAGCGCGACGATGACATCCTTGTCGCACAGAGCATTCATCTTCGCGATGATATGGCTGTGATGCCCTTTCAGTGCGTAATCCCTCTCTCTGCCGATCAGCGAGAGGAATCTGTCCTTCAGCCAGAGCGGAGCAACGGAAAGTTTGTTCCAGCTTCTCGGCTCCGAGTAGCCGGAAAGCATATTGAATACAGCCGTCGCATCCTCGCCGATCTGCTCATTGCAGGTCATCAGCCCCACATCCGTATAGAGCTTTGCCGTCGAATCGTTGTAGTTGCCGGTTCCCAGATGCACGTAGCGCCTGATGCCGTCCTCCTCCCTGCGCACCACCAGCGTGATCTTACAATGGGTCTTTAAGCCGACCAGGCCGTAAATCACATGACACCCCGCCTTCTCAAGGCGCTTCGCCCAGAGAATATTATTCTCCTCGTCAAACCGCGCCTTCAATTCCACCAGCACTGTGACCTGTTTTCCGTTCTCCGCCGCCTGCTCTAACGCCGCTATGATCGGAGAATTTCCGCTGACCCTGTAGAGCGTCTGCTTGATGGCAAGCACTTCGCTGTCCCGGGATGCCTGTTTGACAAAGTCCACCACCGGCTCGAAAGTCTGATAGGGGTGGTGCAGGAAGATATCGTGCTGTCTGATCTGGGTAAAGATGTCTCCCTCCTCCAGAAATTCCGGTATGAGCTGCGGCGTATACTTCGGCGTTTTCAACTCCTCATACCCTTCCAGCCCGTAGAGTTTCATCAGCACGGTCAGGTCCAGAGGGCCCTTGATCGCGTAGACATCCTCCTCCTGCACCATCAGCTCCTCCTCCAGAATATTCAACAGTTTCTCATCCATGCCGGACTCGATCTCCAGACGGATGACCTGTCCCCACTGCCTCTTTTTCAACTGCTTCTCGATCTCTTTGAGCAGGTCTTCCGCCTCGTCCTCCTCGATGCTGAGATCGGCGTTTCGCATGATACGGAAGGGCCAGACGCACTCGATATCATAGTTTAAGAACAGTCTGTCGATATTGCGCTCGATGATCTGCTCCAGGAAGATCAGACATCTTCTCCCCTCGTCATCACCCGGAATCTCCACCACTCTCGAGAGCACGCCGGGCACCTGTACCGTGGCGAATTCCACCTCGCTCTTCCCCTGCTTCTTCTTCACGAGAGCCCCCAGATTCAGGGTCTTATTGCGCACCAACGGGAAAGGCCTCGAGGAGTCCACCGCCATGGGCGTCAGCACCGGGTATACATTGTCGGAGAAGTAGCGGTCCACGTACGCCGCCTGCTTATCCGTCAGATCCTCATGGCGCTCCACGATCCGCACCCCGGCCTCCGAAAGCCCCGGCAAAAGCTGTTTATTGTAGACCTGATACTGCTCTTTCACAAGCGCGTGCGTTGCCTTGTTTAACGCCTCCAGCTGCTCCTTCGGCTTCATGCCCGCAATATCCGGCTTGTTGTATTTCGCGTTCACCATATCTTTTAAGGAGGCGACACGCACCATAAAAAACTCATCCAGATTCGACGCCGTAATGCTCAAAAATTTCAGCCGCTCAAACAGCGGAAGCTTTACATCCTTCGCCTCGCTCAGCACCCTTCTGTTGAACATCAGCCAGCTCAGCTCCCTGTTGGTATAATAAGATGGATTTGTGAAATCCTTTTTCTCACCCATGATAATACCCCCTAAAAACTCTTCTTCTGCCGGATCACCGGTCTGATACTGTACACCTCTTCAAAGAAGTCGGCCCGTTTCGTGAACAGCCCTCTCTCCAGCGTGATATCCGCTGCCGTATTTATCTGTACGATAAGCTGCCCATCCTTCACCACGGTTTTGACATCCTTGAACTTCTGCTTGTGGCTTCTGTCCAGCCCGTTCGCCACCCGCAGGATCGCGGTCAGCTTGGCGACCACCAGGTAAGCGTCCTCGTCCAGCGCGCTCCTACCCTTCGTCCCACTGTAATACACAAACGGTTCGTGATTATATTTTACCACATTTGCCACGATCTCTCTCTCTTTATGGGAAAGTCCTATAATTTCCGTGGACATGATAATGTTGTAGGAGCACTCCCCCAGATTTACCATGCTTATGTACTTGCCGCAGTCGTGGAGTCTGGCCGCCAGCTGCAGCAAAAGCCGTTCTCTCTTCCCCAGTCCGTGAATGCGCCTCATACTGTCAAAAATGGTCAGTGCGATCCGCTCCAACGTCTCGCCTCTTTTCTTGCTTCCCATATAGCGTTTGCTGATATTTTCGGCTCCGGAAAGAATGTCCGTCTCAAAATCATGTTCCACCTTAAATATTTTGTGCTGTTCCGCATACTCGTAGGCGATCCCGTCGCACAGCGTGACGCCCGGCGCCCACAGAAGCGAAACGTCCATCATCTTTACAAGCCGCTTTACCAGGATCGCGGAGATAAACAGCAGGATAGCGTTTTCTCTCGGAATATTCAATGTCCCGGCAATCTCCGGCAGAGTCCTCGACTGCACGGACTCCAGAAAACTCATGTAGGTCTCCGCCTCGATCACCCCGGCTCTCTCCTTCGTGATCGCCGGATTCTGCAGGATCACCGACAGATAGTCATCCACCACGATGATGTGCTCGATCTTGCAGTCTTTCAAATACATCTTCTTAAACACAGAGAGCTGAGCGGTGGCCATCTCATCGATCAGCCCCTCTATCCTGGAGGATGCGGCGTTCAGCCGGTTGATCTTCTCCTGAAGGCGCAAAACCCCGAGCCGCATATTCTGGGTCGAGATCAGACTCCCCTTCTCAAACAGGGATATCTGAATGCTGCTGCCGCCGATGTCCACGATCGCGGTGCCCTTCTCGATGATCTTATTAAAATCCTCCGTCCGGGATGCTATGGATTTATAATCCATAAAACGCTGCTCGGAGTTGCTGAGGACGTCTATTTTAATTCCGGTCCTCTGCCAGATCTGATCCAGCAGGATCCTGGTATTCTGCGTCTCCCGTATGGCGCTTGTGCCGTAAGCCTTATAATCGCTCACCTTGTAGGTCTTCATAATATTCTGAAACTCATTCAAAATGGCGCAGAGCTCATTCACCGCCTCATAGGAAATCTTGCCTTCCGCATAAGTGTCGCTCCCCAGGTCCAGCCGGTGCCTGATATCGTCCACCTGCTTCATGCCCCCTTTGCCGGACATCTCAAATATTTTCATCTCCAGATCGTATGAACCTACATCAATCGCCGCAAATGTTGTGATCGCCACAATTTTTACCCCCACTGTCTCTTAACTTTATGCTTTCCCAAGTATGTAGTCGATAAACTGCTGCGCTGTCCGCCCGGACAGTCCGCCGTGGGACAGCTCCCATTTATTCGCCTCCGACAGCAGTTTTTCTTCTTCCATATCAATATCATAACGCTTTGCCAGCGTTCTGACAATATTCTGAAACTCTTTTGGCGCAGGTTTTCCGAAATAAATTGTCACCCCAAACCGATAAGCTAACGAAAGCTTCTCCTGTACCGTGTCGTTGGTGTGCAGATCCTCATCCCTGTCGTTCTTATCCGAAGTTGTCTCCCGCACCAGATGGCGCCTGTTGGATGTGGCGTAAATCAGCACGTTTTTCGGTTTTTTTTCCAATCCGCCTTCGATCACCGCCTTCAGATACTTGTAATCCGTCTCAAAATCTTCAAAACTCAGGTCGTCCATATAGATAATGAACTTATAATTTCGGTTTTTGATCTGCCCGATCACATGGTTCAGATCTTTGAACTGGTGTTTGTATATCTCAATAATGCGAAGCCCTTTTTCATAGTATTCGTTGGCGATCGCTTTAATACTGGAAGATTTGCCTGTCCCCGCGTCACCGAACAGCAGGCAGTTGTTCGCCTTTCTGTCCCCCACAAAAGCCTCCGTGTTTTCGATCAGCTTCCGCTTTTGCGTCTCATATCCCACCAGATCATCCAGATGCACATGAGCGATATTGGTGATCGGCACGATCTCCGCGCCCTCCTCCCCCGGGACAATGCGGAACGCCTTGTGCAGACCGAACTTCCCGACCCCGTAATCTTTGTAGAACCGCGTCAGCGTCTCCTTCATCTCCTCCGGCGTATGGTTATACTGAAACTGTTTTGCCAGGTCGCAGATCCTCTGCCTTATCCTGGTATTGTAGACCTTGCTCTCCTCGTTGCTGCTTAAATAGTTCTCGATGAGCGCCCAGCTTTCCCCGCCGAAGCGCGCGGTGAGCGGGGAAAAGTCAAAGTCAAAAAACTCCTTGAATATCACGATATCATGTAAAACGGCCTCGTTGATGCTGCCCTCCACGGCGCCCACCACCTCACAGGCGCGGCTGTAGCTGTTCTCGTCGTTGACCAGGAGATTCGCCAGATAGCAGTGCCAGAGGTTCCCGTAAAAGCCATGGTTGCCCGCCAGCTCCAACAGCTCATGGATGCAGGCGTAAAACATCTCCTTCATCCGTCCGGCCCTGCCGGATGCCTCTTTATCTTTTATCTCCCCGCAATGGTCCATGATATAAGACATATTCCCGAGAAGTTTCCCCTCCTCACGGGACATGTTTCTGTATACGATCAGTTCTTTCTCTCTCATGTCTTTCCTCTCTCTGTGCAGAGCCGCTTGTTTTCGTTCCTCCATTCGCAAACCCGCATCATGCGAACTTCGTTCACCTGATGCTCCATGTCCGATTTCATCGGACGTTTGCTCATGAACGGCGCAGAAAAAACAAATGTCTCCTGCGGAGCCGCTTGTTTTTTCTATGCGCTCGTTCAGTAGTTCCCCAGAATCCTCAGGTTCCGCGCCTCATCCCGCAGTCCCCGCAGCGCATTCTTCACCGCCGAATCCGCAAGATTTCCGTCAAAATCGATAAAAAAACGGTACTCCCAGTTCCGCTCCTCGATGGGTCTGCTCTCGATCTTATTCATGTTCAGATTGTTGTAGATAAAATGGGACAGCAGATGGTACAGCGATCCGCTCTCATGGGGCACCTCAAAGCAGATACTCACCTTTTTCGCGTCCTTTTTAAATACCTTCTGGTTGGTGACGATAATAAACCTCGTGGAGTTGGAGCTGGACTGGTTGATGCCCTTTTTAAACACTTCCAGACCGTAGAGCTTCGCCGCGTACTCACTGGCGATCGCCGCCTGGCTCTTGTCCCCATCCCTCTGCACCTTCTGCACGGCGAAGGCATTGTTTTTCATGCTGATCTGCTTCCAGGCGGGATATTCCAGCAGGAATCTCGCGCTCTGCATCAGCGACTGCGGGTGGGAATACACGGTCTGTATATCCGAAAGTTCTGCACCCGGCACGCCCATCAGGCAGTGCTCGATCTTTATGACCTGCTCTCCCACGATATAGTTCTCAAACTCCGTCAGCAAATCATATATCTCGCTGACCACGCCCGCCGTAGAGTTCTCGATCGGCAGCACCGCGAAATCCGCGCTGCCCTCATCGATCGCCACCATCGCGTCCCGAAAAGTCTCCACATGGAAACTGCTGACCTGCTCCCCGAAATACTGCACCATCGCCGCCTGGGAGTAGGCGCCGTCCGCCCCCTGGAACACGACCCGCGCCTTCCCGGAGTAAAGTTCCTCCACCCCGATGAAGGGAAGTCTCCCGAGAGCTCCTTTCTCCGTCAGCAGCTGGTACTGCCTTTTTCTGCTGATGGACATGATCTGCTCAAACAGCTCCTCGATGCCGTGCCTGTTGAAATCATTGTCGGCAAGTGATGTGAGAGCTGCCAGTTTCTCCTCCTCCCGCTGTCTGTCAAACACCTTTTTTCCGGTCTCTATCTTATATTCCGCCACCTGCTCCGAGATCTTCATCCTCTTTTCATACAAAGATACGATATTCCGGTCGATCTCGTCGATCTGGCCGCGAAGTCTCCATAAATCTTCCATTCGCACTTTCCCCGTTCTTTCCTCTTTCGCCATATTTTCAGGCCGATTATTTTTATTTTATTACATTTATTTCTTGATAGCAAGGGGCGTATAGGATTATAATCAAAGTCAGGAACATACCTTTTTATATCAAAACTGTAAGGAGCAGCAAAAATGAAAAAATCTGCAAAGAAACCACTGCATTTTATAATACCCGGTGTTCTGCTTTTACTTATCATTCTGGGAATCTATTTTGAGAAACGGGGCGCGTATATTTCCCCGATTCCCGAGGATACGATCGGCAATACCGCGGGAAACATCCGGGGGGAAGGACGGTTCTGCGAGTATGAAGGAAAAGTCTACTTCTCCAACCCCTATGACGGGAATGCCCTGTATGTCATGAACTCCGACTGCAGCGATATGAAAAAGCTGTTGGGTTCAGGCGTCTCCTACATCAACGCCGGGGGAGATTATCTGTTCTACTATCTGGAGAACAGAGAAGGCGGCTCCGGTCTCGGACACATCCGTTCCACCACAGGAATCTACCGCTCCAAATTGAACGGGAAGGAGACGTCCTGTCTCGATCAGGATATGGCGACCATGATGGTGCTCATCGGCGACGAATTATACTGCCAGCACTATGACAACGATGAGTTCAGCACCCTTCACAAAATTCCCGCGGCGGGTTCCAGAGAAGAGATCGAACTGAGTAAGGATATCGTGGAGACTGCCAGTGTCGTGGATCATACGATCTACTACAGCGGCCTGGTGAAAGACCATTATCTGTACGCGTGGGATACGCGCAGCGACACAAACACCATCGTCTGGGAGGGCAACACCAGCTTTCCTACCGCTATCGGGAACTATGTGTACTATATGGATGTCAACTACGATTATCGGCTGTTCCGCTATGATCTGTCAAACGGCGAGACCGTCGCGCTGACCGACGAACGGCTCGACTACTACAACATATATGACAATGTCGTCTTCTATCAGACAAACGGAACAGATACTCCCGCCCTGATGCGCATGAACCTGGACGGCAGCAATCCGGAGGTCGTCAGAGAGGGCGTTTATCATCGGATCAACGCTACCTCCACCTACACCTACTTCCAGCCTTTTGGGGACAACGATGTGATCTACCGCACCAGCACCTTCGGCCCCGTGGCGGTGGATGAATTTCCGGAAGCACTGCAGGCCGCGCTCGAAAACCGGAAAGAATAGGCGGGCCTACCTCTCATTCAGCTCTCTCAAAAGATCCGCCACCGTCTTCCGATAGACAGGATGTACAAAGGCGGGCGCCAGCACCGCCAGCGGCTCCAGCACAAACCGTCTGTTTTTCATATCCGGATGGGGGATGGAGAGATCCTCTTTTGCCAGAATAAGATCGTCATAGAACAAAATATCCAGATCCAGCGTGCGGGGGCCCCAGTGGATCTCCCGCTTTCTCTCCGCGATCTTCTCCTCCTCCTGAATACGCGCAAGCAGCTCCTCCGGACTGTACAGTGTCTCCGCCTCCAGCACGCCGTTTAAAAAATCATCCTGCTCCACTCCGCCGTAGGGGAATGTCTCTATGTAATCGGATACCCGGATATTTCGGAAACAGATATCCTCCTCCAGATCTGACACCGCCCTCTCCAGATATTTCAGTCGTTCTCCCATGTTGGAACCCAGAGCGATGAACACCCTGTGCCAGCTCTTTGTCACTCGCACGGAGACGCTCTCAAACCGCAGCGGTATCGGCGCGTCCGGCTTCTCGATCTCCAGCTCCACCTTCTTTACCGCCGGGAACTCCAGCAACAATTCCTGCGCCGTGTGGGATGCCGCAGCCTCCAGAAGGTCAAACCGGTTCTCCCTCATATACGCGTCGATAAAAAGACAGACGGCGCCATAGTCCACGGCATCCTCAATATTGTCGCTCTTTCCCGCCTTCCCGATATCCGTGCAGAGCACCGCGTTGACAATAAAATTCTGCCCCTGTTCCTTCTCCTGTTCGTAGACGCCATGGTGCGCGAAAATTTTCAGATTTTTGATTTTGATCTGATCCATTTGGTTTTCTCCCGAGTGTATTTCAAATAAAGCTGCCAAGTTCTTCATCCGAACATTGCAACATATCTCCTATCTTTTTCGGACTGTCAATAATCATTGCTTTAAAAATATATGGGATATGTTTCTTTCTGTTTGGGCTATGAGAATACATTTCGTATTCATTATAATAATCTAAAGCATACTCCAGTATCGCTTTTCCCATATTTAAACGTGCTTCCTGTTCATCTTTACCGTTTTCTATAATGTCTATTTCATTAAGGGATAATGTGACAGAACCATCACCCTCCATATATCTCAACGCCGTGAATGGGTATGCCTGTAAAATCTCAAACATTGTATCTCCGATCTTCTTATTTAACGCAAATTACGATTTGGGTTTTCCGCCATACGGTGCAGAATCTTCCGCCACCATTGAAAACTCCGATCTTGTCTTAAAATCATAAATTGCTGCTCCCGGCTTTATATTACTACTCATCAACTCCGCCTGCTTAATCACAATATCAACAGCACCTCTGGCTTTCTCTGGAGGATATTTATATTTCCTCAGAAGATGTTTTACCTGCGTTCGCATATAAGCACGAGCAGACTCCTTTTTATCCCAATCAACCGTCCTGCTCCTGCGAATCAATTCTGTCAATTCCTGCGCCATTTCTATCAGAATCTTATCCCGCATCTTTCTGAGGACTTCAGGATCCGCCACCAGCGCATCATAAAAAGCCAGTTCCTCTATGGATAATCCTTTTTCATCCCCGGCCTTATAAGCCTCTGTCATCTCCTTTGACAGATTCAATAATTCCTCAATCACCTCCGCACTAGTATAACGTCCTTGAAGAGCGTGTGCAAAAGTCACACAGAGATTTCATCCA